>JACSRU010000126.1 GCA_014879575.1 Chthoniobacterales bacterium
CCCCGCTGCCGACAGTCCTTCCTTCAACAACCTCTCCGCCTCCTTTTCTCCGTGCGCCAGGCGTTCTTTACTTCTGGCATAGGAGCGAGATTTCCCCTTCTCCATGATCGTCCTGGCTTTTTCGAGAATGTTCTCCGCAAACAAGAGACGACCTCCGTGTCGACCGCCCCGGCCTGTGTTCATCCTCACCAACCGCCAGCGGACCAGACGGAGCTGGTCCCTCCAGCGAATCGGAGCCGACGTGTTGTCCGCCCTCTCCCCCTTCGCGGCACGTGCCTTCGTGGCAGATTGACTGGAGCGACGGAAAATTCACCGACCGCTGCGCTTACATTTATGCCACCCTCGAACACCCCGCTGGGGAAATATGACGAGCATGACCTGAATTGTTTCTCCCTGTGCCTTCCCGGCAGGGTGCTTGGAGAACTCATATTTTCGCCCACGGGATCTTTTTTATCCCGGTAGAACAGGACGAAGAGATCGCCGTTGGCGACAACCAGCAGGTAGAGGATGCGGCGCGGTCCTCGTTTTGTTGTCGCATAAACCTTGAGGAGCCGTGTGCCCTTCGGCAAATCTTTTCCGCCTATCGGATGGGCCAATGCGGGACGCGCTCCGTCCAACAGAACCGTTTTGTCAGCATCTGAAATCAGTTTCCCGAATTCCCGTTTGCGAATGCGCTCGGAAATGAACAGGCCCACAACTCAGCCTCTCCGGGACTTCTTCTTACTCCAAAGAGCACCGATTTCGTCCATTTTGGCCTGCGTCCTGGCACCAACTTCCACCTCGGTTGCCCGGGGCGCAGCGGTTAAATCAAAGGGAATGCCACGGGTATGAACGACCTTCGTAAGGAAAATCCGAACAGCGGATGGCACATCCAAACCCATCTCGCGCAGGACACCATCGGCCTCCATTCGCAAATCTTCATCCACTCTGACCTGTAGTGTTTTTGTCATGGTTCCCATACCTGTTACAATACAATATTTGGTTTTCTTCTTGCGTCAAGATACCGGTGCCAGACATCGGAATTTTTGACATTCAGTTTACATCATACGTCTTATGCAAAAACTCCGCTTCAGCTTTTCTCAATCCGCACAGCAATAGTGCGTGGGCTTTATAGCACAGGTGGGTAGAAGCGTCGGATATTTTGCGCAACCGTCAGAAAGCGGAGTTCTGTCACTCCCAACACCTATGCAGCAGCGGCCAACGCAGGCCCTTGGCGGATTGCTTTACCTCTTGGATGTTGGTAGGTCGCCGACCCGGAAAAACCAAAAAAATCACCGCGACGCCTGAGAGCCCGCCTACCGTCCGATATATTCGCCGAAGACCAGCGTGTAGCCGTCGGGATCCACCAGCGAAAATTCCTTCATGCTCGAGGAAGACGTTTTGAGTTCGCTCGTCAGCTTCACTCCTGTGGCCAGGATCTGCTTGTAATAGCCGTCTATATGGGCCATCCGGATGTAGAAGGAGGGTTTGTATCCTTTGCTGGCATTTTTGTCATAAACAAACCCGATCTGCACACCATCCTTCCCCACCGCCACATAGTTTCCGCTTTGCAGGACGAGTTCAAAGCCGAGCTTTTTCATGTAAAAATCGACCGCCTGCCTCAGGCTGGAAACCGCAAGTGTCGGGATCAAGTCCACAAGTTCCGGCTTGGCCTCCAAGTGGATCAAGCCATCCTCGCCTGGTTGGATCTCCACGGGGGCCTTGGGTTCCGGCTTAACAAAAACATCCGCCGGAGAATTGGTCGCAGACTTCGTCTGAGCCGGGGAATTTTGAATGAAAAAGAGCCCGGCGATCGCCGCGCAAAAAGATACGACCCTCATGCCGGGATTTTACACAACGTCGCGCCGGACGCCAACAAATCCTGATCTTTGGACATCGCTTCAAAAGCGGATGCAAAAAACGTCAGGCTTTTTCGACCTGCCAGTATTCGAGATCCACGGGCGTGTCGCGCCCGAAGATGCTGACGGAGACGCGGAGCTTCCCGCGCTCGGGATCAATTTCCTCGACGATGCCATTCTGATTCTGGAACGGGCCGTCCGCCACCTTCACCTTGTCGCCCACTTCGAAACTGATTTTTGGTTTGACCGTGTCCTCACGTTCGCGCACCTGGGCCAGAAGGCCTTCGACTTCCTTCTTCCGCATCGGAATCGGGCGGTCCTTGGTGCCGGCAAATCCGAGCACCCCGGTTGTATCCCTGATGAAATACCAGGTCTTCTCGACAAGCTGGTTATTCTCATCGAGCAGATGCATGTTTACGATGAGATAACCGGGGAAAAACTTGCGGGTGGTTTCGGTCTTTTTCCCGCGCTTGATTTCCTGAACGCGCTCAGTGGGAATGAGAACCTCGTAAACAAGGTCTCCCATCTCCTCGGTTTGAATGCGACGTTTGATGTTTTCCTGCACTTTCCCCTCCTGGCCGGAGAGAACATGCACGACAAACCACTGGTCTTTTGGAGCTAAGGGCATGGGAGTCTTGAGAATTACGGACGGGTCAGAAAACCGACCACATGGATGAGTGCAAAATCGAACAGGGCGATGTATCCGCCGAGAATAAACATGGCCACGAGCACAACAACCGTCGAGTCGTTGAGTTCCTTGAACCGCTTGAATCCCTTTTCATTGGGATCCCACGGCCATTGGGCCTTGGCGAGTTCCACACGGACCTCGGTAAGAAATTTTCGGGTTTTGGAAATCATCGATAGTGGTCGGGAATGCCACAGGTCAGGAGGGACTTGAACCCCCAACACCCGGTTTTGGAGACCGGTGCTCTACCAATTGAGCTACTGACCTTTGGAATCTTTACTATACCGGGTTAGTCAAGAATGTCGGACACACGTCCGGCACCCACGGTGCGGCCACCCTCACGAATCGCGAAGCGGATGGTCTTTTCCATGGCAATCGGAGTGATGAGCTCGACTTCAATCGAGACATTGTCTCCGGGCATGACCATTTCCACGCCTTCCGGAAGCTTCACATTTCCCGTCACATCCGTCGTGCGGAAATAGAACTGCGGACGGTAGTTCGTGAAGAACGGCGTGTGGCGGCCTCCCTCGTCCTTGCTGAGGACGTAAACCTCGGCCTTGAATTTTTTGTGCGGCTTGATCGAGCCGGGCTTGGCGATGACCTGGCCGCGCTCGATATCGTCCTTCTTGATGCCACGCAGGAGGACCCCGACGTTGTCACCGGCTTCGGCACTGTCGAGAAGCTTGCGGAACATTTCGATATCGGTCACGGTGGTTTTGGCCGTGTCGCGAATACCCACGATCTCGACTTCCTCCATCTTCTTGAGGATGCCGCGCTCCACACGCCCGGTGGCGACGGTGCCGCGACCTTCAATGTTGAACACGTCTTCCACCGGCATGAGGAAGGGAAGATCCTTCGGACGCTCCGGTTGCACGATATACTCGTCAATGGCGGCCATCAGATCCAGAATGGCCTTTTCGCCGTCGGCATCTCCTTCGAGGGCCTTGAGCGCACTGCCCTTGACAATCGGGATGGTGTCGCCGGGAAACTCATACTTGGAGAGGAGTTCACGAACTTCCATTTCGACCAGATCGAGAAGATCCTTGTCGTCCACCATGTCGGCCTTGTTCATGAATACGACGATCGAGGGCACCCCGACCTGACGAGCGAGAAGGATGTGCTCGCGGGTCTGAGGCATCGGGCCGTCCGCAGAACTGACCACCAGAATCGCACCGTCCATCTGGGCGGCGCCGGTAATCATGTTCTTGATGTAGTCCGCGTGTCCGGGACAATCGACGTGCGCATAGTGGCGCTTGCCGGTCTCGTATTCCACGTGAGCCGTGTTGATGGTGATCCCACGCTCTTTTTCTTCGGGAGCGGCGTCGATCTCATCATATTTCTTCGCGGTTGCTCCGCCGGACTTCGAGAGGACGGTTGTGATCGCCGCGGTGAGGGTGGTTTTGCCGTGATCAACATGGCCGATTGTGCCGATGTTGACGTGCGGTTTACTTCTGTTGAACTGTTCTTTAGCCATGTTGAGTTTGTGCGGATTGTTGTTTTTTGCAACCGATGTTCTGTGGAGCCCATGACCGGGATTGAACCGGTGACCTCGTCCTTACCAAGGACGTGCTCTACCAACTGAGCTA
>JACSRU010000061.1 GCA_014879575.1 Chthoniobacterales bacterium
GTCGTCCGCCTCGGGGCGTGTCATCCCCGCCATCCGCCAGCGGACCAGACGGAGCTGGTCCCTCCAGGGGCCGCGCATCTATTTTTCGTATCGGCGGCGAATGCGCTCGATATAGAACAATCCGCCCGGGAGCCCCCAGGCCATGTAGATAAACATGCCGGTGATGGAAATGAGGAGCCCTGTGCCTTGGGGCACCCCGCACAATTCCCAGAGCAGCCGCTCGAATAACGCCTCGCGGACACCGATTCCGTTCAGACTGATCGGGAGCGAGGAAATGGCTGTCACCAGCGGCATGATCGAGGTCATGTCCAAAAAGCTCACCTTTTCAGTGAATGCCAAGGCGGCAAAATAAAAGGCGGCGAAGTAGGAGATCAGCATGGGCACGGTGTAAATCGCACCGAGAAGGGCTTCCGTGCGGTTTTCGATGCACAGCTGCCAGAGTGTGGAGAGCTTGACGATCTGCTCGCGCAGGGGAAATCGGGCGGGGAGACGCCCGATCAAATGCCGGCTCGTAAGAAAAAATGAGGCCACGAGTCCCAGCCCGACGACAAAGAGCACGATGGCAAAAATCTTCATGGTATTCCCCACGGCGAAGCTCCGCGCAAACCACTCGCTGCGGGTCCATGCGAAGCCCAGTCCCATGGCCACAAGAACCAGCACCGCCAGCAGGCGATCAATCGCCACACTCAGAAAGCCCGCCGTCTTGTTCTCCGGATGATCCTTCATCAGGTAAATCACGCGCACCACATCCCCCCCGGTTGTTCCGGGAAGGAATTGATTAAAAAATGCCCCGATAAAAAATAATTTGGTGACCTCCCAGAATCGCACCCGAAGGTGCAGCATCCGGAGAAACAACTGCCACCGCAGAATCCCGAAAAACTCACAGAGTCCTGCGGCGGCCAGCGCGGCGATCATCCACCGCCAATCCGCCTTCTGGAGGGCGTCCCCCATCGCTTGTCGCCGCTCGGGATCGTGAAAAAGCCACCAGAGGAGACCCACCGTAATCAGAACCTGAAGAACGCTTAGCAGATGCTGTCCGAGCTTGGGAACCTCCCGACGCAGGGTCTCGGGGGACAGCTTGTCATCGGGAGTCGGGCTCATGGCTGGACGGAGATTCCAAGCGGCAGGTGGTTTCCCTGGCTGCCGTCAAATCCGCCTGGCCACCGGTGAAATTGTCTCATCACTCTGCGGACATCCTGAAAATCAGAAAATCGGAGGCCGAGCTACTTGGAATTTCTTGTGGCAATCCGCGCCAATTGGGCCGCCGCGAGCCGGGTGACCGTGGAATCCGGAAACTGGGAGATCAGGGAATTGAGCACAACCTTGGCTTCGTCCCGCTTAAAGTCCCTCAGCAGAATTTCCGCGTGGGCATATCCGGCAAAGGGTGCCGCGTAGCTCTTGGGATATTTTTCCACCACCTGCTGATAAGTGGCCATTGCCTCGGCCGCCTTCCCGGCGGCATCCTGATTTTGTCCCACGCCCAGCAATGCCCCGCCCGCGAGGGGGTGGGTTGGATGCGATTTCAGGAAACTCTGAAAGGCCGCTGTGGATTCCTCGTATTTTCCTTCTTTCTGGCGGGCGGCGGCAACAAGCAGCAAGGCATCCGCACCGGGCATCGTGCCGCCATAGTTGCTGATCACGGCTTCCAAGGCCGGCACTTCACTGGCATTGGCAAGAGCCGTCACAGCCGCCTGGCTGGTCAGCGTGGATTGCACAAACCACGCCAGACTTCCCCCGCCAATCACCAGGACCGCAAAAGCTCCCAGCAGGATGTTCTTCTTGTGGGTGTGCCAAAAAAGCAGGACATCAAGTTCGTCGGACTCGACAACGGAATCATCGGTGGGGATTTGTGTTTTCACATTATCCCTCGACTTCCATGCGGGCCTCATCGGCCAGGGCGGTGCTCAGATACCGTTCCCCCGTGGAGCAGGCCACCGCCACGATCAGTTTCCCCGCATTCTCCGGGCGTTTGGCGATCTCGATGGCGGCATGCACATTGGCACCCGTGCTGATCCCGGCCAGGATCCCCTCCTCCTTTGCGAGGCGACGGGCCATCACGAAGGCCTCCTCGTTGGTGACCTGGACGCATTCGGTAATCAGTTCCTCTCCGCTCGAAGACTTCAAATGAAGATTTTTCGGGATGAATCCGGCTCCCGCGCCCTGGATTTTGTGCGGTCCGGGCTTGAGGGGTTCTCCGGCCAGTGTTTGAGAAATCACCGGGGAATCCTTCGGCTCGACCGCGATGGCCTGGAAGGAGGATTTGCGGGGCTTGAGGACTTCGACGGTTCCCGTGATCGTTCCGCCCGTGCCGACAGCCGACACGAAAATATCCACCGCGCCGTTGGTATCTTCCCAGATTTCTTCGGCCGTGGTCCTGGCATGAATCTCCGGATTGGCGGGATTCTCGAATTGCTGGGGCATCCAGGCGCCCGGTGTCTCCTTGACGATTGCCTCGGCCCGGGAAATGGCTCCCTTCATGCCCTCCGCTCCCGGCGTGAGAACAAGTTTTGCGCCAAGCAAGGCCAGCAGGGTGCGGCGTTCGAAACTCATCGTCTCCGGCATGGTCAGGATGAGTTTGTAGCCTTTGGCGGCAGCCACAAAGGCAAGGGCGATTCCCGTGTTGCCGCTCGTGGGTTCGACGATGGTTGTGCCCGCCTTGAGAATCCCCTTTTTCTCCGCATCCTCGATCATGGCCATGCCAATGCGATCCTTGACGCTTCCCAGCGGATTAAAAAACTCGCACTTCAGGGCGATGGTGGCGGGAAGGCCGGCTGTGACTCGGTTCAGCTTGACCAGCGGCGTGCGGCCGACGGTTTCAACGATGTTATTATAGATTTTACCCATGAGTTTGATCCAAAGAGGTGAGAGGAAGAACCTATACAGGGTCAAAAGCCGCCGCAACTGCGAAAACCGGGATTTTTCACGCCGGTTCTCTGGTCAGCTCCGGCGTTCCTGGATGGCGGCGAGGATTTCTTCGATCGCCTCGGCTTTCGGTCTGGCTCCCAGGTTGCCTTTGCCATGAACGCGAAGGCTCACGGCACCGGATTCGAGATCCCGGTTTCCGATGACGAGCATCGTGTGGACTTTGATTTTTTCCGCGGCGGCAATCTTGGCCTTCATGGGATCGCTGGAAAGGTCGAGTTCGACCCGGACTCCCTTGCGGCGCAGCTCGGCGAGGATTTCCTTCGCGTAATTCCCAAGCGCCTCCTCCGCGCCGATCGTGATGATCCGGACTTGGTCGGGAGCCAGCCAGAGCGGAAAATTCCCGGCATAATGCTCGATCAGAAATCCGATGAACCTTTCGTGCGTTCCAAGCGGGGCGCGGTGGATGCAAAGCGGCGTCTTCTCGGTATTGTCGCGGTCCTTGTAAACGAGTCCGAACTTTTGGGGGACGGCGAAGTCCACCTGGTTTGTGGCGATCGTAAACTCCCGCCCAATCGCACTCCACACCTGGACGTCAATCTTGGGTCCGTAAAAGGCCGCCTCGTTGGGCACCTCGACATAGTGGATCCCGCTGCGCTGGAGGACTCCCCGGACCATGTCCTCGGTCTTGAGCCACAACTCCGGCTGGTTCACAAATTTCTGGCCCAGCTTCGCGGGATCGTGCGTGGAAAACCGCATCTGATACCGGTCGATTCCAAAGATGGAAAAATACTTCAAATACATTTCGTTGACCGCGCGAAATTCCTCCTCGAACTGTTCCTCCGTGCAGTAAATGTGCGCGTCGTTCATCTGCATGGATCGCACGCGCATGAGACCGAAAAGTTCGCCGCTCTGCTCGTAGCGGTAGCAGGTGCCATACTCCGCAAGGCGGAGCGGAAGATCCCGGTAGCTCCGCTGGACCGCCCCGAAGAGCTTGTGATGGTGCGGGCAATTCATCGCCTTGAGGTAGTAGCGTTCCGTCGCCAGCCCCTCGGATTCCCGCATCTCGGCAGCCTTGCAAAGGATTTCGTCCAGCGAGGCACTCGTGAGCGGCTTGTCCAGAAGGTTTGCAAACAGATCGGCCCGGTGAACCGGACGCTGCGCCTCCGCCTTCTCCGCAACCAGCGACATCGGGGGAAACATGCTTTCCGCGTAGTAGGGCAGGTGTCCGCTCAACAGATACATGCTCTCGCGGGCCAGATGCGGGGTGCGAACCCGGTCGTAACCGGCCGCGAATTCCGTTTCCTTCGCCAGCTTCTCGAGTTCCTCGATCAAGACGGTTCCCCGCGGCAGCCAGAGCGGAAGACCGGGCCCCACGTCGTCGTCGAAGCAGAAGAGTTCGAGTTCACGACCCAGCTTCCGGTGGTCACGCTTTTTGGCCTCTTCGAGCATGTCGAAGTAAGCCTGCATCTCGGTCTTGTTCTTGAAGGCGGTGCCGTAAATCCGCTGCAGCTGCGGATTGTTTTCGTCGCCCTTGTAGTAGGCGCTCGCGACATGGGTGAGCTTGAAGGCGCCGATGTTTCCTGTCCGCAGCACATGGGGTCCGGCGCAAAGGTCGGTGAATTCCCCGTTGCGGTAGAGCGTGATCACCTCGCCGTCCGGAATGTTCCGAACGATGTCGAGTTTGAATTTCGACGTCTCACCGCGCGGACCGAGAGCGGCCAGCTCCCCGCGCTCCGCAAGCGCGATCGCCCCGTCCCGTGACACCTCGACCCGCTCGAACACATGGTTCGCCTTGACCTCGCGCTTCATCTCCTCCTCGATCCGGGGAAAATCCTCGGGGGAAATCCGGTGCGGCAACTCCACATCGTAGTAAAATCCGTTTTCCACGGGCGGGCCGGCCGCAAATTGCGCCTCGGGCCAGATTTTCAAAATCGCGGTGGCCAGCACATGGGCACAGGAATGGCGGAGACGTTCGAGATCAGTCATGGAATGGGAGACTCAATCACAGAGAGCGCGGCGGGCACAGAGAAAATCCTGGCCGAAAGACGGCCGCATCCGGGATCAGCAACGGAATGCCGTCCCGAACCGGATAGAGAACCTGTCCATCCTCCCGGATGAGGGCCGCGTCCTTCCCGATTCCGAACGCTTTTTTTTCCTCAGGAAGCGCCTCCCGCAAGGGCTGTCCTGTCACCGGACAGCATAAAATCTCCAGCGGCACCGTCTTCATGTCCTCAGTATTTCGGCAGGGTGGGATCCACCTGGTCCCACCAATCGCGGATCCCCCCGGCAAGGTTGAAGGTTTTCTTAAAGCCGACTTTTTGGAGTTCGCGCACGGCGGTTGCGCTGCGCAAGCCGATTTTGCAAATGAAGACCATCTCCTCCGCAGGGTCGAGTTCGCTCATGCGGGAGGCCAGTTCTCCAAGTGGAATCAACCGGGAACCCGGAATCCGGTTGATCTCCCATTCGAAAGGCTCGCGGACATCCACCAGGACGAGCCTGTCGCCACGGTCCAGGCGTGCCTTGAGTTCCGTGGCGGAGATTTCAGGAATCGGTGGCCCGGCCCCCTCCGCCGCCCCCGCCTGCGGGATGCCGCAAAATTGCTCATAGTCAATCACCCCGGTGATCGTCGGGTTCTCCGAGCACACCGGACACTTCGGATCCCTGCGGGGCTGGAATTCGCGGAACTTCATTTTCATCGCGTCGAAGTGGATGAGCCGTCCGATGAGGGATTCGCCAATTCCGACAATCAGCTTGATGGCCTCGATCGCCTGCATCACGCCGATGATACCCGGCAAAACGCCCATCACGCCGCCTTCGGCGCAGCTTGGCACGACCCCCGGCGGAGGGGGTTCCGGATACAGGCAGCGGTAGCACGGGCCGCCAAGATGCGGGGCAAAAACCGTGCATTGCCCGTCAAAACGAAAAATCGAACCGTAGATGTTCGGCTTTTTCAAAAAGACGCAAATGTCGTTGGAAAGATATCGCGTGGGAAAATTGTCGGTCCCGTCAATGACGATATCATAGGGCTCCGCCAATTCCCTCGCATTCTCCGAAGTGAAAAATGCCTCGTGGAGGACGACCTGCACATTCGGATTCATCTCCTTGATCCGATCCCTGGCACTGTGGATTTTTTTTCGTCCGACATCCTTCGTCCCATGAAGGATCTGGCGCTGGAGATTCGAGGAATCCACGACATCGAAATCCACGAGGCCAATCGTACCAATGCCGGCGGCGGCGAGGTAGAGCCCGACCGGCGACCCCAGCCCCCCGACTCCGAGGCAAAGAACCCTGGCCGCCTTGATACGGCACTGCCCCTCGAGGGTGATCTCAGGCATGATGAGGTGCCGGGAATATCTCGCGATCTCATCATTGCGGAATTCCACCGCTTCCCACCGGGAGGGATCCAAAATGCTCTTGCTCATATTGGTCAATTAGAAGGGCGGCGAAGAATACCGGGTGCCGACAGGATTGCAAGGAATGCGGATCACGGCTTGCGGTAAAACCGGAGTGCCTCGATGGGACCGCCAAAATCCTTCAGCGGATAGACGCCTCGGGCGCCCCCCTTGCCGGGATCCCTCACGAGGTAATCCTCCCCGCGTTTCCCGCAGATCACCAGGAAATGCGTGATCCCGTTCGGATAGCGGAGCCGAACGATCACCGGGTTTCCCCGCAGCAAATTCCAGTCGATCAGAAAAAAGGACGGCTTGTCCTCGTAGTGGGGAAGCAACTTCGGGAGAAAATCCGGGGCAGCCTCTGCGGCCTTCTCCCAATAGATCCACCCCTCGGGAGTATAGCCCCCCGGCGTAAGGCTCAAAAAACGGTTCAGGCGGCCGGGATCTGTCTCGATGCCGTATCCCGCAAGAATCATGGCGGCCGATGTCACCGCGCATCCCGCGCTCGCAAGGGAATCCTTGGTTTGCCCCAAAGTGTCCCCCCCCCACTTCGGATCGAACTGCAAGAAGTGCGGGCCCGGGAGGACAATCGCGCCGGGAATGAAAAGCCCCCCCGAAGGCGGAAGGGGACGTTTTTCCATCCAGCCCGAAATCCAGAAGGAGGCCGCTGTCGCGCAGACGACAACCCCAAACAACACCACCATCGAGACCAGACGCCATCGGTTCATGGCTCCCTTTCTTCCCGCATCCCTCAGTGCCGTCAAGGCTTCAAGGCGGAGGGAAAAAAATACGCCTTGCGAACGGAGGAAAAACAACCATTTCTTGCGGGCATGCGTTCCCTGCTTCTCCTGCTTGCCGCCCTGCTTCCGTCAGGAGCCGCGCCGTTCAATGATGTCGTGTTACAGCAAATCCAGTCCATGCCGCAGGGGGGAGGCTACGCGACAACCTCCCGGGCTCACGAAGCCCTCTCCTCGGCCGCACGTCTCGACACCGGTGCCGTCCGCATCCAGGCCCGCGAGGCGGTTCCCAGTTACTGTTCCGGGGCGACCTACCTGGTGTTTTTGAAAACCCTCGGCGAGTTGCAACGCCGCGGTCTGGTTCAGATCGGGCGCGCCCAATGGGAGGCCCTGCTCCCCGGAAAACTTGCGGATGGCGAAGGCGTTTGGGGACGATGGAATGCCAATGGCCCCGGAACTCCCCGCTTGTTCTTTGAACTCAACCTCGGAAAAAATTTCCACTCCTTCGAGGAGGCCAAACCGGGCGACTTTCTGAAAATTTTCTGGACGGAGGCCGTCGGAAAAAACGAACGCGGACACTCGGTCATTTTCCTGGGACGGGAGGCAAAGGGAGGCGTCGAATACGTTCGCTTTTGGTCGAGCAACAAGCCGAACGGATACGGGGAAAAATCTGTCCCCCGCTCGAAAATCGCCCGCGCCATTTTTTCCCGCCTGGAATACCCGGAGAATCTCGCCGGTCTGGCAAGCCTTCCCCGGCGGGATCCCTACCTGGCCGGTCTCCTCACGAAAAGTTCCAGCTTTGCGGAAGCGAGCCGATTGAGTGGAACCCGGTAGATCCGGTCCACCGGTCCGCACGGGGCGGGACCGGTGGCTTAAACCTGCAAAAAACCATCCCAGCCGACTCAGCCGAGCATTTCGACAACCATCGCCCGCTCGTCGGTGAGTTCCTTGTTGGTGGCCTCAATTTTCGATTTTGCGAAGGCGTCCAGTTCGAGTCCGGTCAGGACTTCATAGGCTCCCGGGGCGGTGGTCTTTACCGGAAGGCCCGCCCAGACTTCGGGGTCGAAGCCGTAGAGCCCCTCGGATTTTACGGCCACCGAGTGGATGGCTCCCACGGTGGTCAGGTCGCGGACATGATCCACCAGCGAGCTGGCGGCGGAGGCCGCAGAGGAGGCGCCGCGGGCCGCAATAATGGCGGCCCCACGCTTCCCGACGGTTTCGCAGAATGGCCCCTGCAACCAGGCCTCATCTTTGATCACCTCCGCGGCCGGCTTCCCTGAAATCTTGGCCAAACCGAATGCCGGAAACATCGTCGGACTGTGGTTTCCAAAAATGAAAATGTCTTTGACGTCCGTCGTCTGGACCCCCGCCTTCTTGGCAAGCTGGGTGCGCGCACGGTTCTGGTCCAGCCGGACCATCGCCGTAAAACGATCCGGCGTCAGGCGCCTTGCCTTGCTGGCGGCAATCATGCAATTCGTGTTCGCCGGATTCCCCACCACCGCCACCCGCGCGTCTTCGGCGGCGACTTCATCAATAATTTTCCCCTGGGCCGTGAAAATCTTTCCGTTGTCCTTGAGCAAATCCGCCCGTTCCATTCCGGGCCCGCGCGGCTTCGCCCCGACAAGCAGGCTCCAATTGGCCCCGCCAAACCCCACCTTCGGGTCGTCGGTAAGCACAATCCCCTTCAGAAGAGGAAACGCACAGTCGTCCAGTTCCATCGCCACTCCCTCGAGGGCCTTCATCACCTTTTCCACCGGAACCTCCAGAAGATGGAGGATGACCGGCTGGTCGGGACCAAACATCGCGCCGGACGCAATGCGGGGAAGAAGGGCGTATCCAATCTGACCGGCGGCACCGGTCACGGCAACTTTAATAGGTGATTTCATATCATTAGCTAAACTAATACAATGGCGACTTCCGACAAGAAAAATTTTCTCCGGAAACCATTGGCTCCCGCTCGCCCCAAAAATTGGCTGGTCAAAGGGGAACCATGTGCTATGATGCAGTTCTTATGCTTATGCAACGAAAAAGTTCTTTCTCTCGTCGTCTTCCGGATTTGGTGACCGAGGAGTTGGTTGCGGTGCTCTCCAAAAAGAGTTCCTTTGAGTTCAAGCAGTTGTTTGACGTCGTTCACGAGCGCCTGCGCGCCCGCAATGCCGCCAGCGGCGGCGAGGAAATGCTTCGCCTCCGCGCCTACGAGAAACTTCACATTCTCGTGGACCGGGGAATGGTTAAGAAAAACGGGAAGAAATATAAAGGCCTCGCCTCGCTTGCCAAGGCATTGACTCCGCCGGAGCCCCTGCCTGTCGGCAAATAGTCTCCCGTCACTCTTCGGCCTTCCGGCGATCCTTCGGAGGATCCTGTGGATCCCCCGCCTCCGGCACGCGGAGGAATTTCCCGCGTGGGAAGAGGAAAGACTTGGATTGATATCCACCGGCTGTTAAACGCATGCGAACGTGAGTCAGGAATCCCCCATTATCGAAGTCGGCGAACCACAGGAAGTCCACACGCTCGACCATGTGGATCAATACCTGATGGTCGGCAAGGAGTCGGATGCCTCCGACATTCATCTGAGCGTAAATTCGAAGCCCATCTGGCGGCGCTATGGGATTCTGGAGCCCATTTGGAATCAGGCGCCGGTTCTCACCGCCGCCGACACCGAGCGCCTCGCCATGGGCTTCCTGGACGAAAAACAACAACGACAACTCGAGGAGCGCGGAGACGTGGATTTCGCCTACTCGAACAGCCTCGGACGTTTTCGCACGAGCGTCGTCCGCCAGCGCACGGGACACGATCTGGTCTTCCGTATCATCAACAGCCGGGTGCGAAGCATGGATGAGCTGGGACTCCCACCGGAGCTGAAGCTCCTCACGCAGTATCACAACGGCCTGGTGTTGGTTACCGGGTCGGTCGGCAGCGGAAAAAGCACCACGCTGGCGGCACTCGTTGACGAGATCAACAATCACCGGCAGGACCATATCATCACCCTCGAAGATCCCATCGAGTATGTCATTCCGTCCAAGGGCTGCCATGTCACCCAGCGGGAAATTCACACCCACACCAAATCCTTCGGCAACGCGCTCCGTGGCGCCCTCCGTGAAGATCCGGATGTGATCATGGTCGGGGAAATGCGGGATCTCGAGACCATCTCGCTCGCGATCACCGCCTCCGAAACCGGCCACCTGGTTCTCGGAACTCTGCACACGAGCAACGCCGCCCGGACACTTGACCGCGTGCTGGATGTTTTTCCCACCGATCAACGGGATCAAATCCGCATCATGGTCAGCGAATCCCTGCGCGGCGTCATCTCCCAGCAGCTCGTCCCCAGGGCCGATGGCGCCGGACGCGCCCTTGCCATCGAAATTCTCATGAACACTCCGGCCGTCGGAAACGTCATCCGCGAATCCAAGACGTTCATGCTCCCGGGCATCATTCAAACCGGACGCAAACTCGGAATGAAGTTGATGGATGATTCCCTGACGGAACTTTACGAGACCGGAGTCATTTCCGCCGAGGAGGCGGTTTACCGGGCGGATCAGAAGAACCAGATGCTGCAAATCACCGGGCACCACTGACATGGCCTACATCAACCAGTTTTTTGACGTTCTCATCGAGACGGGTGCCTCGGATCTCCACCTAAGCGAGGGCCAGCCGCCAAAGATTCGCCGCCACGGGGAAATTGTTCCGATTCGCGAAACCATTCTCACCAACGAGGAGATGTCGCACATGCTCCAGGAGATTTGCGGGGAACGCCGCTGGAAGAAATTCGAGGAAACCGGCGATCTCGACTTCGCCTACGAAATGGATGAGAACAACCGTTTTCGTTGCAACTATCTCAAGCAAACGAATGGCTACGGGGCGGTCTTTCGCATCATCCCCACGAAAATCAAGACGCTTGAGGAACTCGGCGTGCCCTCGGTGATCAAAACCTTCGGGCACATGCGGGGAGGCATCGTCCTCGTCACCGGCCCCACCGGATCCGGCAAGAGCACGACCCTCGCCGCGCTCATTGACTACATCAATTCAAACTTTTCCCGGCACATCGTGACGATCGAGGAGCCGATCGAGTTCGTCCATCGCAACAAGACGAGCATCATCACCCAGCGGGAGGTTCCCGAGCACGCCCCGACATTCCCGATCGGCCTCAAAGCCGCCCTGCGTGAGGATGCCGACATCGTTCTGGTCGGTGAAATGCGCGATCTCGAAACGATTTCCCTCGCGCTGACGGCGGCGGAAACCGGGCTGCTCGTCTTCGGCACCCTCCATACGAACAACTCCCGAAAAACCGTGGATCGTATGATTGATGTGTTCCCAAGCGACCAACAGGCCCAGGTGCGCACGATGCTCTCGGCGTCCCTGCGCGGGGTGGTGGCCCAGTTGCTCATGAAAAAGCAGGACGGCAAGGGCCGTGTGGCGGTGAATGAAATCCTTGTTGTCAACAACGCGGTGGCCGCCATCATTCGCGAGGGTGCCACCCAAAAACTTCAGGATGTGATTGTCGGCGGACGGGGTGAGGGCATGCAGTTCATGGACGACGCCATCATGGAACAACTCATGAACGGAAACGTGAACGCGCATGAGGCTTACATGAAGTCGATCGACAAACAACGCTTCAAACCCTTCCTGCCCCCGGAGGAGGAGGGGCTTCTCAATGCCGCAGGGGTTCCGGATGATGTGGACCACCACGATCTGGGGAAAAAAAATGTCAGGCTCCGTCCGCGAACCGCACCCGATGAAGTTCGGAAGAGCCTGAAACAACAGTGATCTCCCGGATTCCGCGCCCGGAGGGGAGCCGCCGCCCCTCCGTATCCGCAATTTCCACGAAGGCTCCGCGCCGCGTCGTACTTCTCGTGGACATCAGCAACACATTTGTCAAACTTGCGTTTGCGCACGATCAACGGATCGGACGCGTTCACCGCCTCCCGACAAAAACCCTTGATTCCACACAAATCCATGCCCTCCTCAAGGGCCAACAGCTCCATGGAGTGGTGGCGGCTTCCGTGGTCCCGGAGAAAATTCGTGTGGTCAATGAAGCCTGTTCCCTCCCCGTCTGCTGGGTTGGTCCGAAGGTGAAACTCGGCGTGGGCATTGATTATCCCTCCCCGGGGAAAATCGGCCCCGACCGGCTGGCCAATGCGGCGGGCTGCAAGGCGCATTATGGAGTTCCGGCCATCGTGGTGGACTTCGGAACTGCCGTGACCTTTGATGTGCTTTCGAGCGACGGAAATTACATCGGTGGCGTCATCGCTCCCGGGCTGAATGCGATGACCGACTATCTGCATGACCGCACCGCCCTGCTTCCCCTTATCAGACTCAGCGAGCCGGTCTCCGCTGTGGGACGCTCGACAAGGGATGCCATGATCTCCGGAGCCGTGCACGGCTATCGGGGCTTGGTATCGGAAATCATCCGACAGGTCCGCCGGGAGGCATTCCCCGGAAAACGCCCCCAGGTGATCGCCACCGGGGGAGACGCGGATCTCATTGCCTCCGGCTCCCCCCACTTCCATGCCGTGGATCCCCTCCTGACCCTCAAGGGGTTGCTGGTGGTGGCGGATCTCAATTTGTGACATCCCCGCCAACCGCCCGCGGACCAGACGGAGCTGGTCCCTCCAGGGCCGGGCACCTCTTCTGGAGGGATGACCTCCGTGTCGTCCGCCTCGGGCCGCGCCATCCCCGCCAACCGCACACGGACCAGACGGAGCTGGTCCCTCCAGGGCCGGGCGCCTCTTCTCTCCGTGGGGGGCTGCTCACTTCGGCCCTTGCAAAAAACAATTTCCTGCACGGGCGGGTGGAAATTTTTCTTTGAAGTCTGTAAGCTGTCCCCATGACCCGTCGGACGCCACTTGATCTCGGTTCCTCCGCCACCGGCATCAGACCCTGGTTGCTGCCCGCCCTGGCCCTCTCGTTGCTCTTGCATCTGCTTTTCTGGATTTGGTCGAACAAGGTGCTTATCAATCCGCTGAGCGGTGTGGACTATGACCCGGATCCTCCCCGCCCGTTCGTCCTCAAGAGCGTCGATCTTGATCCCCGGCTTCTTCATCCCGCGCCCGTGGCAACCAAACAAGTGGCCATGGCACCCACGGCGGTAAAACTTCCCGATGAACAGGTCGCCCTGGGAAAGTTTTCCGGCAACAACCCGGCCCTTCCCCCGGCACCGAAACTGGATAATGCCATCCTCTCCGAAACTCCCCAGTTTTCTCCCCCCTCACTCAGTTCCACCCTGAAAACCATCTCCTCCCCGGAAGCCGCTTTTCCGGAGGACAAATCCCCGGCCAATGAGATTCTTTCCGAAAAACCCTCGCTCGGTCGGGATCCCTCACTCCCCTTGTCCGGACCAGGGTTTGAGAAGGGGGTTAAGTCTGTCGGCGGAGGAACTCCCGGCACCGAAAATGGTTTCAGCAACCTCGATGACCTGTTGGCTCAAACCGGTCCTCTCACTCCGGAGACCGCACCGATTCTGATGCCCACCGATTTGCTTTTCGACTACAATTCCCCGGATCTTAAAATGGAAGCCCTGGCCAGCCTCCAGAAACTGGGCCTCCTCATCCAGCGAAATCCCAACGCCCAGTTCGTCATCGAGGGACACACCGATTCGTTCGGCTCGGAGGAATACAATCTCGACCTCAGCCGAAAACGAGCCGACTCGGTCAAAGCCTGGCTGACAGAAAACATGGGCCTCCACCCGGAGGCCATCCAAACGGTTGGCTTTGGGGAATCCCGTCTCCTCGCCCCGGAAAACGGAACCATCGAGGAACAACAAATCAACCGCCGCGTCGAGATCGTGATCCGCGTCCCGGAACCATGATTTCCCCCAACGAACAAAAACTCCAAAAAGCCGCCCGGGAACTCTCCGAACGCACCAGCCGAAAAAAGGACAAACCGATCACAATTTTCAAGGGCTTCCGAAAGGTGGAGGAACAACGCCTGCGCATGTGGCACAATGCCGGAGGCGGCGGACGGGAAGTCGCGCGCCAGCGTTCGGACCTCGTGGACATCCTTTTCCGCGAACTTTTTGACGGAGTGGTTGCCTCCATCGCCCCGAAAGGCCTTGCCGGAAGGCTCTGCGTGGCGGCGTTCGGAGGTTATGGGCGCCGCGAGCTGACCCCGTTCAGCGACGTGGACATCCTTTTCCTCCAAAATGGAAACCGCCAGGACAAGGAGATCGAGGAAATCATCCGGCAGACGCTCGTCCTCCTGTGGGATCTTGACTTCAAGGTCGGGCACGCGACCCGCACGATCCCCCAGGCCATCCAGAAGGCAAACGAGGACATGATCACCAAGACCTCGATGCTGGAGTCCAGATTCCTCGCCGGCGAACGAAAGATTTTTACCCGCTTCAAGGACCGCTTCCAGTCAGAGTGTGTCCGGGGCCATGAAAGGGAATACATTTCCTGGCGTCTCGACAACCAACAGCAGTTAAGAATCAAACACGGACCCAGCGTGTTCCTTCAGGAACCCAATGTCAAAAACGGGGTCGGGGGGCTGCGGGATTATCAGAGTCTTCTTTGGATCGCCCATTTCAAGCTGGGCGTCATGACGACCGCCAAGCTTGTGGAAGCAAAAGTCCTGCGCGAAGCCGAACGGCACCTGCTCGAGCGCGCTTACGATTTTCTGCTCCGAACCCGATCCGAGATGCATTATCTGAACGAGCGGGCCATGGACAAACTCACCCTCCAGCTCCAGGGCAAGGTGGCGGTGGCGTTCAATTACCAACAAAAGACGATTCTTCGAAAGGTCGAGGCGTTCATGCGGGATTACTACAGTCACACGCGGAACATCCACCTCCTCACCGAGTCCGCCCTCCTGCACATGCAGGCTCGGCCGTTGCCCCGCAAACCAACCGGGTTGCTTGGCATGTTTGCCACCAAGCCGAAAATCGAAAAATTTGACGGATTCCTCGTCCGACAGGGGCACATGGAACCGGAGTCGCGCAACATTTTTCACGAAGATCCCTACCGGATGATTCGGGCGTTCCACCATGCCCAGGTGCGCCAGATCGAGTTTCATGCGGAGCTCTCGGATCTCATCCGCCGCAGACTCTCGCTTGTGGATCGCACCTTCCAATACGCCCTGGCGACCCGCGAGACCTTCTTTGCCATCCTGTCCCGGAAGGGCGAGGTCGGTCCGGTTTTGCGCCGGATGCATAATCTGGGGTTTCTGGGACGTTACCTGCCGGAGTTCGGCGCCCTGGACTGCCTGGTGCAACATGAGTTTTACCACCGCTACACGGCGGACGAACACACGCTCGTTTGCATCGAAAAACTCGACGCCCTGCTCTTTGAGAGTTCCGAAAAGCTGAGCGGTTACCGGACGATCTTCCAGAAGATCGAAGATCCCGCGATCCTGTATCTGGCACTTCTGCTCCATGATACCGGGAAGGCGGCGAATGAGCGCAATCACGAGGAGGCGAGTGCCGTGCTTGCCCACAAGGTGGCCCGACGCTTGCAGCTCTCACCGGAACGGCGACGCATGCTCATCACCCTCGTGGACTCGCATTACACCCTCTCGAAAATGGCGCAGTCCCGGAACCTGGAGGATTCCGCCACGATCGAGGAATTTTCCCGGATCATTCTCAACCGGCCGAATCTCGACGCCCTCATGCTCATCACGCTGGCGGACGGGATGGGCACCAGCGACCAGAACTGGTCGGACTGGAAGGAGGGTCTCGTCTGGGCCCTCTACCGAAAAACCTGCCAATTTTTCGAGGGGGGCTCCACCGCATTGCTGGAACTCCGCCGCAATCGCGAGGAACAACAGGCGGCCACACTCCGCCTCCTCGGACGCGATTTTGCCGAGGAGGCCGGAGCCCACTTCCATTACATGCCGGATCGGTATTTCCAAATGTTTGAATCCGGGGAAATCGCCGCTCACCTCCGCCTGTTTCGCACATTTTTTGAGAATTTGGGAAGGAACGATTCCCCCGCCCTGGCTCCCGTCTTTCACTGGATCTCTCGACCGGAGCAAAGCCACAGCGAGGTCTGGGTCTGCGGCTGGGATCGCCCCCGGTTGTTGGAACGGATCGCCGGTGCCTTTCTTTCGGCACAGGTCAACATTCTCAGCGCGGACATCTTCACCCGCAGCGACAGCCTTGTCCTCGACATTTTCCATGTCGCCACCACCCAACACCAGCCGGTGACCCATCCGCGCGATCTCGCCCGGGTGGAAGCCCGGCTCGCCGATTCGCTGGCCGTGGAGGACTATGACTTCACGTCACTGATCAGCAAGGAAACCCGCCTGCGGACCTATCGCCTTTCGCAGGATTTCGACCTGCCCACCCGGATCACAATCGACAACTCCTCCCACCCGATTTACACGCTCCTGGACATCCAGACTCCGGACCGTCTGGGTTTGCTGTATGACCTGCTTCGTGCGATGGGGTCGGCGGGCCTTCTCATCGAGCTCTCGCGGATCACGACGGAAATGGATGTCGCCATGGATTCGTTCTACATCCACAGCAAGGATGGGAAAAAAATCACCGATCCGGCAGCCATCAAACGCCTCCATCGCCTCCTGCAACGCGCAGCCGTAAAGGTCGAAGGATGATTCCTCGCTTTTGCGCCCAAGACACCAAACAACTGACTAAACGGCGCGCTCCTGGCGAAGTGCCGCCCTGAGTATTTCGGCAGGGTGCAGAGCCTTGCGTTTGGTGCCGTCGTGGATTTGATGGCGGCAGCTTGTTCCAGGAGCCGCCACGACGACATCCTCCGGCAGCTTGCGGACAGCGGGAAAGAGGACAAGTTCCCCCACTTTCATCGAGAGGTCGTAATGTTCGGCCTCATATCCAAAGGAACCCGCCATGCCGCAGCATCCGGACGGAATGAGATTTACGGTGTAGTTTTTCGGCAATGTCAGCATTCGGATCGTGGGATCCACGGAGGAAAGGGCTTTCTGGTGGCAGTGCCCATGAAGATGAACCGTCCGGGAGCGGTCGGTAAAACAGTCGGGGGAAATCCGCCCGGCATCCGCCTCCCTGGCAAGAAATTCATCGAGCATCAGGCAATGCGGAGCCAGGGCGCGCGCCGAATCCCGCAGGGACGATTCCACAAGGATCGGGTATTCGTCCCGGAAGCACAAGATCGCGGAAGGCTCGATGCCAATCAGTGATTCCTTTTCCGAGACAACGGGCGCCAACAGGCGCACATTTTTTTCAGCGAAGCTCCTCGCCCGACGGAGCAAGCCCTTCGAGAGCGAGGCGCGCCCGCTTTCCACCTGCCGGGGGATCACGACCTCGTAGCCGAGAAGTTCCAGCAACTCGACCGTGGCGATCCCGGCGTCGAGATCATTGAAATTCGTGAATTCATCGCAGAACAAATGGACTCGTCCTCGCGGTTCTCCTGCCGACAAGAGGGGCGTCCGATTTTTGAACCAAGTGCGAAGGGTCACGCGGTTCACCCGGGGGAGAGTGCGTTCAGGGTGAAACCCCACCACCTTGTTGAATATCCGCCGAACCCAGGGCGTCTGGAAGACGGCATTATAGATTTCCGGGGCAAACGAAGCGAGCCGGGCTCCGTCGGAAAACCCTGCGACCAGTCGCGAACGGAACGGGATCCCGTGGGCATCGTAATAGTGCTGCAAAAATTCGGCTTTGAGTTTTGCGATATCCACCCCCGACGGGCATTCACTTTTGCAGGCCTTGCAGGACAGGCACAGATCCAGGATCTCCTTGATCTCCGCGCTGTCAAACGGCTTTGTGGCATCGGTGGGATTGTTGAGCACATGGCGCAGGATGTTTGCCCGCGCACGGGTGGAGTGTTTCTCCTCGCGGGTCGCCATGTAGCTCGGACACATCGTTCCGCCTGCCATGTGCGATTTGCGGCAATCACCCGAACCGTTGCACTTTTCGGCGGCCCGCACCACGCCCGCCACGTCGTTGAAATCAAAAATCGTCTCATAGTCCGGCGTGGGATGCCCGGGCTCATGGCGCAGGTGGGTGTCCATCGGAGGCGTGTCCACAATTTTCCCCGGATTGAAGAGATTGTGCGGATCAAAGAAGGCTTTGACGCTCCGCATCAGCTCGAAACATTCCTGCCCGACCATGAGGGGAATGAACTCCCCGCGAAGGCGTCCGTCCCCGTGCTCTCCACTCAGGGAGCCGCGATATTTTTTCACGAGATGCGCAATATCGGTGGCAACGCCCCGGAATGTTTTCAAACCCTCCGGGGTCTTGAGATCGAAGAGCGGACGTGTGTGCAGCTCGCCGGTGCCGGCGTGGGCATAATACACGCAACCAATTCCGTATTTTGTCTGCAGGAGGTCGTTGAACTCCGCGATGTAGGCCGGCAGGTCGTGGACATCCACGGCGGTGTCCTCGACGACTTCGCGCGGCTTGGCATCGCCGACGACGTTGCTCATGAGTCCCTGCCCGGCCCGGCGGAGTTCCCAGACCTTGTTGCCCTCGCCCCCCCGCAGGACCGGCACCGCATAGCCATGGCCCGCAGCCTGCCATGCGGACTGCAGCCCCGCGACGGCCTCCTCCATTTCCGCCTCCTGATCCCTCCGGATTTCGACCACCAGAATGGCACCCGGATCCCCGACGACGAAGGACCGGTTGCGGGCCTGGGAATGATTCGATTTCGTACACTCGAGGATGTGCCGATCAATCAATTCACAGGCCGAAGGCCCAAAGCCCAGGGCCACAAGATTCGCCCGCAGGGCCTCGTCCACCGACTGAAAATGTCCGCACACCAGTGCGACATGCGGAGGAGGCAGCGGATCGCAGGACAACTCGAATTCCAACCCAAAAAACAACGTGCCCTCCGAGCCGGCGATCAGCTTGCAAAAATTGAATTCCCCGGACGCCCCGGGATCCAGGGCCTGCGCATCCATCAGCAAATCGAGTGCGTAGCCGGTATTGCGGCGCGGAATTGATTGGCGCGGAAAGTTCTCCCGGATCAATTTCCGGTTGGAGGGATTTCCCAACATCCCGCGAATCGCCCGGTGGATCCGGCCTTCGAGTGTCGTTGTGTCGCGGCATTTGTCTTCAAATTCCGGGGGCGTGAGTCCGCGCAGGATTCCCTCGCTCCCATCGCTGAAAAATCCGCGCGTCGAGACGAGATGTTCGCGGGTGCTTCCATAGATGATCGAGTTCGATCCGCAGGAATTGTTGCCGACCATTCCGCCGATCATGGCACGGTTGGCTGTCGAGGTTTCCGGACCAAAGATCAACCCGTGCTTCGCCAGTTCGAAGTTCAGTTCGTTGCGGACAACCCCCGGTTGGACACGCACGCGCCGCGCGGCGGCATCAATCCCGAGGATTCGTCCGAAATGGCGGGTCAGGTCCACAACAAGTCCGCTGCCGACAACCTGGCCGGCCAGCGAAGTTCCGGCCGTGCGGGGGATGATTCCCACCCGGTGGCGGTTGGCAAAGAGAATGATCTCGCGCACGTCGGCTTCCGATTCCGGAAAGACCACCGCCAGCGGCATCTCTTGGTATTCGGACGCATCTGTTGCAAAGAGCTTCCGCATTGTCTCGCCGGTGGCAACTTCCCCGGACAGACGCGCTGACAAATCATCAAGCGGGATGGTATTCATGCGATGTCGGCATCCTGACAAATTCCGGTGTCTCTTGTCGCCCAAATTCCACCGGCTTCGAAATCACCGGGCG
Source organism: Chthoniobacterales bacterium (assembly GCA_014879575.1). Taxonomy (GTDB): domain Bacteria; phylum Verrucomicrobiota; class Verrucomicrobiia; order Chthoniobacterales; family Terrimicrobiaceae; genus QYQL01. The sequence goes on from JACSRU010000061.1 coordinate 19,599, forward strand.
CCTCTCCAAAAAGTGCACAAACGAGATGCCCTGCGCCAAAGACGCATGATTCAATAGCCCAGTCCGAAGGGCTGGGTTATTGAGAATCGTGGCATCCGGCCTGAAGGGCTG
>JACSRU010000074.1 GCA_014879575.1 Chthoniobacterales bacterium
TGGGTGTGGGCGTCGGGGTCGGCGTGATCGGAGGCGGGACCGGCCGGACAGGTTTTTCGTAGGAATCAACGATGCGCCGCCAAAGTTCCCGGGGTGTTTCCTGGAAGTGGAATAAGGCGTATCCAACCCCTCCCAGCACGAGGAGCAGCAGAATAAGCGGAACCTTCCCAAATCCTCCGCCCCGGGGCGGAGACGGGCGGACGGACCGCGGGCGCGGCGGGGACACCTTTGGGCCCGGGTGGCTGGCGGTGAAGACCTGCTCGCAGTGCGGGCACTGGACCTCCCGTCCCGCGAACTCATTCGCGACGCCGAGAGGCTTTGCACAGTGCGGGCAGGCGAGGATCATTTCTTTGGGCCGGGTGCGACGCCGTTGGCGGGAAGTCCCCACGAACCCGGGCTGACCCGCAGTTCCGCATCAGAGATCGTGCGGCTGGCGGATTCGATTTTTTCGTCAAAGACCAGGTCGCTGGTGATCACGGGCGCAGCCGCGATCTCGTTGATGAGGGTCACGTTGCGGGTGGGCGCGGGGAGGATCGGACTCGCCATCTCCGCGTGTTCCGGCATTCCGAAGCCAAACAGAATGGGCAGCGCAGGAATGGGGCGCTCGCCGGTCTGGGCACTGAGCCGGACGCGGTGATTCTCCCCCGCGATGGTGGCCACCGCGTGGACCTGCGAGAGCGGGCCGTCTCCGGAGAGTTCAAGTTCCACGTCGGAATCCCGGCCGCCGCGCAGATAGAGGAGCGGCCCGTGGGCGATGTCGCCGCGGCTCCGGCGCACGATGGTTTGTGAGCCGATGAGATAGGCGCGCTCGCAACCGCGGGCGACGCAGTTCTCGAGGACGGCTTTTTCCGGGGCATCGTCTTTCGCGCCGATCTCGAATCCGGCGCGGGTGTTGATCGCGGTGCAATTGAGCAGGGTGACGCGACCGGCGTTGCCATAAGTGCGAAAGCCGTCTTCGACGAGGCTCTTGACGTAGCCCGGAACGATGGCAAAGCGACCGTCGCGGTTTTGATAGACGGAGCGGAACCCGAGGTCGTGGGCCGGACCCGAGGTGTCGCGCAGCATGTCGCTGGTGGCCCGCATCACGCCCTCGGCGTAACAATCCTCGAGCCGGATCTCACCGCCCTGCTGGATGTAGAAACAGTGTCCGAGCGCCCGGCTGAAGACCCGGCAGCGACGCAGGATCGAACCGGACCCAAGCACCTGGATGCCGCTTTGTTTCTGGATTGAAACCAGATTCGGGCCGCCTTTGCCGAGGAGGTCGCCGTAGCCGAAGGGCCAGGAGCCGTAAACATGCACGGTGACGTCCTCGAGGGTGGTGCGTTCGCCGGCCAGGGAGAGCGTGTTGCCGCCGCTGCCTGCGTTCGGTCCCGAGTGGCGGATGGACAGTCCGGCGATGGTGTTTCCCGAGCCCGCCACGATCAGGCTCCGCCGGTAGCCGTCGGGAAGTTTCTTGTAGAGGGAGGTGTCGATTTCGATGGTCGCTCCGGTGCAGTCGATGGTGTTGTTGCTGCCGGTGAAAACAAACATCGGCACCGGCGGGCGGCCTTCCTTGATCGCGGCGCGGTCGGTTCGAATCTTTTGCAGCACGGGCTCCGTCAGATAGTCCGCCATTTGATACAGACCCGGTTTCAAACGGATTTGGCGACCGCTCTGCGCCGCCGCATCGGCGAGTTCAGCGAGGCTGCCGACTTCGATGTCCGCGGCGAACAGGGGCCGGACGGCCAGCAAAAGGCCAAGAAGCAAGGGCAATCTCATCTTTGGATCAGGAAGGTTTGTTCCACGGGCTCGGCGGTTTTGATTTTCGGATCGATGGAACGTCCCCACTGCCAGGCGACGACGGTGACTTTGACCGGAACCTTCGCCCGCGGCGGGATTGCGGTGAGGCTGAGCGTGTTGCCTTCGATTTCCGCAGGACCTTCCCGAACATAGTAGTGGACGGGCTCTCCGGAATCCGACGTGGCGCGGAGCGTGATGGGCTGCGCGTTCGCGCGCTGATCGGGGATTTTCGGAAACGTGATTTTCTGATCGGCGCCCGCAGTGTTCCGGAGCGGGAAGCGCATCTGGGCCTGCTGCACGGACGGACGGTACACGGTGTCCCCGGGATGCCGGGCCAGGAGCCAAATGTCGTTCGAGCGCTTTTTGTTGTCCATGCCCATGCGGGAAAAACGAATCGCCCAGGTGTCGGGACCGGTTTGCGCGACCGGTCCGCAGATGCGGCTGATCGTGACAGTTCCGTCGCCATGGGCGATTGGCGAACCCTTGGGGAGTCCCGTCCACCGCTCCGGACGTCCTTCCGGAACGGTGTCGAGGAATGTTCCGGTGAGCTTGAAGCTGATCCCGTCCTCCAGGGGGAGAAACTGGGGGAGCACCTGGGCATGGGCTTTGGGGTTCTGCCCAAGGACCTGATCCTCTTGCACGTATCCCACCAACTGCGTTTTCCGACCGCGATAGCGGGCTTGAAATTCCTCGGTGGCGCGGGCGTGTTCCTCGTCGAAATACCAGAAGGCATTCTTGGGATCTCCCTTGAAGCGGCGGACCGGAGCCGCCGGAGCGTCGGGGCCGCGATCCCTGTGCCAGCGGTCGGCAAGCCAACCATCCTTCGTCGGATCGATCTTCTTGAGTTTGATCCCAGGGCTTCCCGGCGTGCCGGAGGCGGGGAGGCGGTATTGCGCGGCTTTCCGAAGATAGAGTCCCAGATACTCGACCTTTTCGTCGCTGACGTCGAAATGTCCTGCTCCGGGATTGGACAGCATGCTGAGCGCTGTGGCGGGGTGGTCGGACCTTTGTTGGAGACCGTCCCGGGCACGGCCTTCCGCGTCTTCGTATTCGCCCATGGACACCAGGCCGGGAATGCCGTCCACCGTGCGCCCGTTCCAGTCGGGCGTGTTCTGGTCCACGAAATAGGGCCACTGGCCACTCACCGAAATCACCGCCAGAGTGCGCTCCGGTGCCCAGGCGGCGAAGTTCCAGGGAAAACTGGCCGCTGCGGAATGTCCGAGCGGAACGACGGGAACGGTGGCCAGTTCCGCATAGCCTGATTGCGCGGCCAGCGAGTTCATCATCTCGGTGAAGGGCTCGCCCGCACCTTGGTCGAAGCGGAAGAACAGATCCCAGCCCGGGGTGACCCAGACCACCGCGAAATCCAAGGCTGCGAGGGTTTCCCGAAATTTCGGATGCTCAAAAATCGGCTCCTCTTCCATGTTGTGCTGGCCGACCACGACCCCGCGAATCTGCTTGCATTGGGGCGGGATCCACAGGAAGGCCCGCGGCTCGGCGTCGGGTTCGGGCGAGACGACCGATGGCATCAGGCTGGACCACTGCCACTCCGCCGCCGGGGCGAAGGGGATGGCGGCGATGGCGGAGAGAAGGAGAAGAAAACGGATCATGGGAGTGGCATGGGTGATGGTGTGGTTTCGTTCGCAGGGGAAGGAGACTATTGGTAGGCCGTCACGGGCACGGATTCCACGTGCCAATCGAAGAACAGTACATTGTGGAAAGCGCCGTGAACGGCTTTGGGAGGCGTGGGCCACGGCCAGGTCTTGAGGGAGGCGTCGATCTCCCGAATGGCGGGAATGGTTGCAAGGGTGGGTTTGCCGCCGCCCGGGAGCGTTTTTGTCTCATCGATCTGCGAGGATATGGTGATGCGTTTCCAGCCGGGATAACCGGGAGTGCTGTTGCTCCTTCCCCAAGGCCCAACCGGCCATGAGGTGCCGTTGTCGTCCACGATCTGGCGATCTTTCAGATACCGCTTGTCGGCGGGGAGATCGACGTTGCTGTAGGCGGCATAGAGCGTGATATCCTGCCACTTCATCGGAGTTCCGAAAGACACGTTCCGCAACGAGGGACAATGAAGGATCTCCGGATAAACGGGCGAGGTCGTCGGTGTCGGGAGATCAAGATAAGGCTGCAAATGATAAATCATCTGCGTGCGCTGATTGTCCACCAATGTTCTGCCGAGCCCGGTGGGACATGGTCCGGGCAGGCGATCATCATTGTCGGTCGCATACAGATTGATTGCGATGCCCAAGGTGCGCAGATTGGAAACACACTTGGTCCGATCTGTGGAATTGCGAATCTTGCCAACCGCAGGGAGCAGGAGCGCGGAAAGCACGGCGAGAATCGCGATGCCTGCGAGAAGCTCCAGAAGGGTGAAACCGGATTGCGGAGGACGTGTTTTCATGGGGGAAATCTGCATGCAGGCACCCTAGCACCTGAACGGACGCGAGAGAAATCTTTAGGAAACTTACATTGGAATGTCGGCGCGTGGATTTCGTGCGGGACTGGCAACCGACTTAACAATGAAAACTTAAATTCCCTAGCTTTATGTGCCGGATGGGTTCTGAATCGCTCCATGCCGATTTCCTCATTCCGGTCCGCAGGAGTTCCACCCCAGGTGGCTCAGGCTTACATCGGGAGCGGGCGAAACCCGGCAGGCAACCCAACAGAACACCAACATCCACAGATTAGTCACTCCCTCAATCCTCACACCCCTCATCATATGAAAAACAGATTCCTCTCACCCTTCGGACGCGTTCTCGCGACGCTCGGTCTCGCGGCATTGGCAATTGTTCCGCACGGATTCGGTGCCTCAAAAACATGGGACGGAGGGGGCGGCGATGGCAATTGGTCCACCGGAGCAAACTGGGACCTCGACACGGCTCCCTCCGCCACGGGGGACAACCTCACGTTCGCCGGCACGACCAACGTGACCACGAACAACAATCAGGTCACAGCCTTGGCGACTTCCGGCACCGCCATCACGTTCGCCTCAGGGGCGGGCGCGTTCACGCTGGGGGGAAATGCGATCACTCTGGGAAGCGGCGGAGGTGCCGGCCAGACGATCGTCCTCCAGCAAAGCACGAACAATCAGATTATCAGTGCCAACATTACCCTGAGCGGCGGCAACGGAGATCGCAGCATTGTTTTCGGTGCGGGTGCGGGCTCGCTGACACTGAGCGGCAATATCAACTTCAGCAATGACTGGCTCTTTCCGACTACCACGGCGGGAACCATTGTGCTCTCCGGAAGCAACACCGGGGATGGCAAGGGAACGGCGGCCATCACGGCGGGAACCAATACCATGCGGGCCATGATGCGCAACAATGTGGCCGGCACCCAACTCGTCCTGGGCAGCAATAACGCGCTTGGCAATGCGGGCTCCGGCAGCATCTCCGCCGGAACGGCGGACTTTCGCGGTATTCTCGCCCAACAGAACATGAGCATCAGCACGCAGGGCGGGGACCGGAACCTCACCGACAGCACCATTCTGATCAACGCGGCAAATGTGACATTCAACGGGGTGGATGACCTCACCATTGGGAATGTGATCAACAGCGGAGGCAACCGGGACTTTGTGGTTTCGAACTCCGGCCAGGTCATTGTTTCCAAGGCGATTGCGCTCTCCAATGATCAAACCGGACGAAACCTCTATGTGAATCTTTCGGGCGCCGGGGGCATGGTCGTGAATGGATCGGTGTTCGACACCTTCCATTCCGGCGGGGTGACCTCGGGAACGAGCACGCTTCGCAAAGCGGGCACCGGCATGTTGGTTCTCAATGGCAGCAGTTCCTATACGGGGGTGACACAAATTGAAGGGGGCATTCTCAAGATTGGAAATGCCAATGCCCTGGGGGCGACAGGCACGAACAGCGCGACCACCTTCACTTCGAGCGGCACCCTGGACTTGAATGGGTTTTCCATCGGAGAGACGCTCAATGTGAATGTCAACTCGGCGTTGATCAACTCCGCTGCGGGCGCCGCCGCGCTCACGGCTGATGCGAATTTGTCTGGCGATCTGATCATCAACACCACCGGCGACCTGTCGGTGGCAAGGCTGATTGGAACAGGGGCGCCTCGCACGGTGACAAAAAACGGAGCGGGAACCCTGACCACCACGGGAACCTCGCACAACAACCTTGCGGCCTGGGTCATCAACAGCGGAACCGTCCGCTTCGCCAACACTTCGGGCTTCGCGGCCGATCGTGGGGTGACTCTCAATGCGGGAACGCTCGTTTTGGACGGTGCCAACAACAATTTGATCAATGATAGCGAGGCCTTCACCACGAATGGAGGAATATTCGATCTGAATGGCAAAACCGAGACGGTCGCCTTGATCACGGGATCTTCCGGCGCTGTCATTCGGAATGGGAATGCCAGTGCGGCCACTTTGACCGTTTCGGGCACGACGAATGCAACATTCGCCGGCACGATCACCGACGGGACCGGCAGCCTGAATCTCGTCAAAGACGGAACGGGCACCCAGACGCTGGAGGGAATCAACACCTACTCGGGAAATACGACCGTCAATGGGGGAACCCTGATCCTCGCGGACAATGCGGGACTCGAATTCACAATCGGTGCCAATGGTGTGAACAACAGCATCCTGGGCACCGGGACCGTCACCCTGAATGGGGACTTCACCTTCGACCTTGCCGGGGCGGGAACCACTTTCGGCGACAGTTGGACGATCGTGAACGTCTCCACCCTCACGGAAACTTTCGGGAGCACGTTCTCCGTCGCTGGGTGGACGGAATCCGCCAATATCTGGACGACCACCAATGCCGGCACAGACTACGAGTTCCGCGAAGCAACGGGTGTTCTCCAAGTCGTTCCGGAACCATCCACTCTCGCTTTGCTGGGGATCGGGCTGGCCGGAACCCTGTGCGGGCTCCGTCGGTCCCGTCGGCGGTCGTAGGCATCTTCTGAGGAGGCGAAAAGAAATCGCGGCGGCCAGGGGCGCGGGAACTTGGCCGTCCGCATTTCACGATTGCCAGACACGCTTCAGGGTTTACAATGAAAGAAACCCACCTCCCCGTGTCCGTCGTTGGTCGTGTTACTTTGCGAGATATTGCCGCCCGTCTGGGGGTTTCCCATGTGACGGTCTCCTTGGCACTCAGGAACCACTCAGACATCTCGCGAGCTCGGAGAGAAGAGGTGCAAGCGCTTGCGAAGGAGATGGGTTACCGTCCCGACCCGGCACTTTCCTCCCTTATGGTGTATCGTCGGGAACGCCGTGCTGTGCCGATCCAGAGTTCGATCGCATGGGTGAATCATTGGACGCATCCGAAGGATCTGCGCAAACACCGGGAGTTTGATGCCTATTGGCGCGGGGCCAGCGAGGCTGCGGAGCACTTCGGCTATCACTTGGACGAATTGATCTGGCCGGAAGACTGTTCGCCTGCCCGCTTCGAAAAGATTCTTCTCACCCGGAATATTCGCGGGATCCTGATTCCGCCTCATCAGACCCAACCGGATTGGGGCAGCTTTCATTGGGAGTATTTCTCCGTGATTCGTTTTGGACTGTCCGTTCGCAGCCCGGATTCGCATGTTGTCACAGCCGACCAGATGCGGATGGTCATTCTGGCGATGCACAAGATCCGGGAGCACGGCTATGAACGGATCGGTATCGTGGTGCCGAGGGATTTTGACATCAGGCTTGGAGGCGGGTTCTTGGGGGGATACTACGCTTCGCTGCACATGATGAATCTGAAAGGGAAGATTCCGCCCCTGATGACGGAAAGCACCGTCACCGAAGAACTGCCGACCAGGGCGGCGAAGGAATTCAAGACCTGGTTCGACAAGCATCGCCCGGATGCGATTCTGACGACGAGCATGTTCACGCCGGGTATTGCCGCGCGGTTGAAACTCGCCATTCCTGGCGACGTGGCCATGGCCGGAACCTCGGTGTCCGATATCCCGCTCACCGCCGGTATTAATCAGAATTCCCTCGAAATTGGTCGTGTCGCTGTGGAAACCCTGGTTTCTCTCATCAACAATAACGATCTCGGACGACCAGCGGCACCACGGCGAATTCTCGTCGAGGGATTCTGGCAGGATGGGGACTCTCTTCCTCTCCGCCGACGGGAAACCTCAAAAACGTAGGACGATTCTCAATAAGACAGGTCACAGTGGAAAGAACCTCCAGCCTTCCAATGTAAGCCACGGGCTCATTGCAGAGCGTTGGACGCAGTGGGAAAGGAAAGGAATGAAGACCGTGCTTCCTCTTGCCGATGGCTCCTGTTCCGCCGGGGACGACTTCCTGCGTGAACGTCGTGGAACCACCAAGGGACTCAAATCTCGGGCGCAGGCTTCCGTGGCCCTGTATGTGCTCCCTGAATATCGCGATCTCGTCTTTTCACCGACTCTTGTTTCCGAGATCGGCGAGATCGCCGGCAGTCCGGCGGTCTGGGTGGATCCCGGGCAATCCTTCCTTGGGCGGCAGATTCTCAAGGAAGCGGAGATTCTCTTCTGTTCCTGGGGGACACCGCGCATGGACGCGCCCTTTCTCGATGCGCTGCCGAATCTCAAGGCCGTCTTTTACGCCGCCGGAGCTCCGGGCTACTTTCTCACCCGGGAGTTCTTTGATCGGGGCGTAACCGTCACCTGTGCGCAGGCCGCCAATGCCATTCCGGTTATTGAATTTTCGACTTCGGTGATTCTCCTCAGTCTGAAACGCGTCTGGGCCTGCATGCGGGAAACCCATCAGAGCCGGTCTTGGAACAAGCCGGAGCGGATCGTGGCGGGTGCCTATCACTCGACGGTCGGGTTGGTTTCGCTGGGCGCGATTGGACGCGGTGTCGCAAAGACCCTCGCTGGCCATGATCTCAAAGTGCTGGCCTACGATCCCTTCGTGACGGAGCGGCAAGCGGAAGAGTGCGGAGCGGAACTCGTGAGCCTCGAAAGGCTCTTTTCGGAAAGCGACGTCGTGAGCCTGCATGCTCCTCTGATGCCCGCGACGACGGGACTGATCGGGGCGGATCTTCTCGACCGAATGAAGATGCGCGCAACTCTGGTCAATACGGCGCGTGGGGCGATTGTCCGGCAGGCGGAAATGTGCGAGGTCCTCCGCCGGCGCCCGGATCTCTCCGCTGTGCTCGATGTCACCGATCCTGAGCCGCCAGAGTTCGACTCGCCGTTGTGGGACTTGCCCAATGTGTTTTTGACGCCTCACAGCTCAGGCAGCCTGGGCGGAGAGTGTCTGAGAATGGCCCGGTTTATGGTCGATGAATTCCGTCGCTATGCCTGCGGCATTCCGTTGCTCCACCAGGTGACGCGCGGCGATTGGCAAAAGATGGTTTAAGGGAAGCGGTATTAACAGTGAAAGTTGACGCTCTGTTGAGGAGGAGAAAAGTTCTGATAAGACATGCAATATAACCTCACTGGAACTTCCCATATGAAAACTTATTCCTCCATGAATTCGAACGTCAGGGCTTTCAGCTTGATCGAAACTTTGATGGTTGCTGCCGTGGCTACGGTCCTGATGACTCTGGTGATTCCGTCGATGTCCTCGATTCGCGGAGCGCAGAGCATTACGCGGGTCGGCGCGGATATCGAAGCGACGCTGGAGCAGGCCCGGTCCTACGCGATGGCCAACAATACCTATGTGTTTGTGGGATTCGCCGAAGTGGACGGGGTGCAGTCGGAGTCCGTCCGCCCGCAGCAGCCGGGAACTGGACGACTGCTGGTGGGGGTTGCCGCATCGAAGGACGGAACACGCGGCTATGAAGTCGCGAATCCGGGTTCCAGTTGGTCGGGCGCGGCCAATCTTGTTCCGCTGAGTAAATTGCGGCGGTTCGACGGCGTGCATTTGGCTGACGTGCTGCCATCCCCGACTGCGGATATGCAACCCGTGGCGGATTCGTCCAAACTCGGACAGGTGACAGTGACAACGCCTTTCGACTGGCCGATTGACGGCGGTCAAAAGGTGTGTACGTTTTCCCGGGTGATCCAGTTCGACCCCCAGGGTTCGGCGACGATTCCATCGGGCGACGAACTCTCCCGCTGGCTCGAAGTCGCTTTGCGTCCGGCGCGTGGAAGCCAGATCGATCCCGCGAGCCCGAATTTTGCCGCTCTTCAAATCAATGGAATCACGGGTGCCGTCCGGTTGTTCCGACCTCAGATCTGAAAGATGTTTTTCAACGATTCCTCACGTCGTCGCCTGTGGAAAACGTCGCTTTCGGGTTGAATCCGGGAGCGGTCGGCGGAGGGTTCTGGTGACGGCAGTTTGGACAGAATTTTTTATGTTATCCCTCCCTTCCCTTCCGTTCTTCGCCACTCGCTTCCGGTCGCGCGGGTTCAGCTTGGTGGAGGTGACCCTGGCGATCGGAGTTGCGGCATTTTGCCTTATTGTGATGCTGGGTTTGCTTCCGGCTGGTCTGAATGCCAATCGCGACGGGGCGGAGCAGACGGTGGCGACGGGATTGGTGGCGGCGGTGGCGGCGGACTTGCGGTCGTCGGCGGCTCAGGGATCGCGCTTCGGTTTCCAGAAAGGCGCGGCCTTGCAGACCCAATTTGTGGCCGAGGATGGCGCGGTTTCTTCCACGCTCGTCTCCGGTGGGTCCGCGCCGTCGCGGTATCGGGTGACGATTCAACGCGGCACGGCTGGCGGCCTGGCGGCGGTTCCGGTGCGGATTATTGTCAGTTGGCCGGCGGCTGCGGACCCGGTTCCCACGGACTGGCCGGCCAAGTTCTCCGGGTCGGTGGAAGTGGTCACCGCATTGTCTCCCTGATCGTGCCATGAAATCCGCCTCTTCCCTTCGGAACTCCGCATTCACGCTGATCGAGATGCTCGTCGCGGCGGCGATTCTCGTGCTGTTGGTGGCGGTGGTCGCCCAGATCGTCAACAGCACCTCTTCGGTGACCACGGAATCCCGCAAGCGCCTTGACGCCGACGGACAGGCTCGCACGGTGCTCGACCGCCTGGCTCAGGATTTTGGACGCATGGACAAACGCGACGAGGCGGATTTTCTGTTTGCCAGCGAAGTCGGCAATGATCGGATCTTTTTCATCAGCGAGGGGCCGGGGTATTTCTCCGGGGCCGCGCAGGAGAATCAGAGCCCGCTGTCGCTGGTGGGCTATCGGGTGAACACGGATGCGACACTGGAGAGGCTTGGCAGGGGGCTCGCCTGGAGTGGCGGGGGAGGGAACAATGACATCGCATTTCTGACCTTCAATCCTGCGGGACAAAGCGGTTCGTTTCAGCCGCTTGTCGGCAGCACCATTGCCGGAAATCCCGTGTCGGCCCCGGGTGCCACGGATGCGGATTTTCAGGTGATCAGTGACGCGGTCTTTCGGCAGGAGTTTTGTTATCAACTCAAGGACGGAACGTTCTCGACCAAGCCGATCTTGAATCCCACAGGCGTCAAGAACATGCTCACCGCGAACGCCGCCCCGACCACATCCGATGGGAGCGGAAGCGGCTATGCGGTCGGTTCACGATGGTATGATGAAACCGCCCGACGCGGGTATATCTGCGTGGATGCAACACCGGGGGCCGCCGTCTGGACGGCGCGGGGCTGGAAGGATGTCAATGCCGTGGTGGTCGCCGTGGCGGCCCTTGATGGCACCAGTCGAAAGCTTGTCGCGGAACTGCAGACTGCGGTGACGGCGTTGCCGGATGCCACGGATGCCGATTTGCAAGCCAGTCCTCCCCGTCTGATGGAAGAAACCTGGAACGGCCTCATTCGCGATGGCGCATTTGCGCAGAGTGCCGGGATGCCTTCGAAAGCGGCCAATGCCGCGCGCGTTTACCAGCGGTATTTCTACCTGAACACCCCATGAACAGAGATCTCAAGTTCGATCATTCCCATCCCAGATGGCGGCAGGCGCGCCGCCGGGGTGTCGCACTCGTGGTGGTGCTGGCCTTTGTTGTCCTGCTCATCGGCGTCCTTCTGGCCTTTTTCTCGCAAAGCCTCTTGCAGCGGCAGGTGGCGCAGAGCAGTTCGCATCTTACCCGGGTGGACGTGTTTGCGCAGGGTGCGTTGGAAACGCTGATCGGGGACTTGCGGCAGGAAATCCTTGCCGGCTCCAGCGCGACCAATGCGGGAGGCGCGACGATCTACTTTCCGTCCGCCATCACCAATATGACCGCTTCCCGGGTGGGCACGACCGATGCGTTGCCCAACCTGGTCAAACGCACCGTCAACGGGCAGGCCTTTTTCCCAGGCGGACCCATTCGGGCGTCATCCGTGTCGTCGGCCAACGCTTCGCCAAATGGCCGGCACGTCTCGGTCGCGCGCTGGAACAATCCGTATCTGCTGCCCAAAGCCTCGCCGAACAGTGCTTCGGATAGGACGCCGGTGGCCGTCTTCCTGCCACCCGACTGGGTTTACGTCGATCGCGCCGGCAGCAACGCCATCGCGTGGAGCAGCGCGCTTCGCGCATCCGGCAGTGCCAACAACACGCAGGCCGTGGTTGGCCGCTTCGCTTCCGCTGTATACGACGAGGGTGGTTTGCTCGATGTCAATGTGGCTGGCTATCCCACGGCCCTCGCGGCGACAAATTCCGCCTACAAGAGCGCGCTGGCGTTGGCGGATCTGTCCGTGGTCGGATTGACTCCCGCGCAGATCGATGCCCTTGTCGGATGGCGGGGCTTCGCCAGCGGCCAGCCGGGCGGCACATTTCCGAATCTTGCGATTTCCGCGGCCAACGCGACGAACTGGCTGAAGGCGGTCCGCGCGGAGGCCAATGGATTCCTGCGTCCGGCGAACACGATTCTTTATGCGGGGCAGAGCGACCGCCTCTTTGGCAGCCGCCAGCAGTTGATCCATTTCCTCCTGCAGGGCGTGGCGCAGGATGACAGCCAGCGCGCGGCTGTGCAGAATGCGCTGCAGTATCTGGGAACATTTTCGCGGGACCTGAATCAACCGTCCTTCCGACCCGACCCGAACCGGCCGAAAATTCTGGCCGCGAATTCCGGGGGAAACGATTCCACCGGCGGGGACGATATCATCAACCCGTCGTTTCTCACCGTGCGCGTCGGGACGCCCTTCACGCGCAATGACGGTTCGACCGCTTCCACAGGGGAGCCGCTGGTCAAGAGGCGCTTCGCGTTGAACCGCCTCGCGTGGCTGACGTATCAGGGACCGAGCGCCAGCCGGAACATGTCCGACCCGGATATGCAGAGGCTGCAGAGTTCGGGTCTGACGACGGCCTTTCTTTCCCGGGGCACGGCGGCCAACATTCAAAAGCACTTCGGCCTCACCTGGGACAGTGCGAACACGCGTTGGACCTATGCCAATGGTGCCTCGGGTGCCGCCCCGATTCGGACTTTGGAGAACTCCGACCCGGCCAAGAGCGTGCGCGCCGCCGGACGCGACGCGGAGTTTGTCGAGCTCCTAAAGGCGGCGGCCGGTGCAGGTGCGCTGGCCAAGCCCGCGACGACTTCCGCGGCCGGGACCGACGCCTACGCGCAGCAATACGCACGCGACGTGTCGCTGGACTATGCCATCATGCAAATGGCCGCCAACATCATCGACCAGTTCGACACCGATGGCTATCCGACGCGGATCGCGTTCGACGGACGGGAGTTTCGCGGGATCGAAAATCTTCCCTATGTCAACCGCCTGCGCGCCGCGGTGCTCAAGGCCGTCGAGCCGGTGCCGGCCATCTATGGACGGAGCGGCCCGAACGCCGATCAGCCGCAACCGAAACTGAACACCGGTGGCAATCTGCTCACGGACACGGGCGTCGGTGTCGTTCTGTATTATCCGGAAGTCTGGAATCCGCACGACTGGAACGCTGCGAACCTGGCGCAAACCGTCGGCGCGGTGGCTCCAACCAATTTTCAGATCACGGCGGAAAGCACCACCTTCACTTTGATGGGCTATGTGAGTGACATCGTGGCCGACAATGGCGTCACCGCGGTCGGCGGGAACAGCGACAGCGCGAAGACCTCCGCCTCCCCGGGTTTTGCCAGCGTGTATGGGTTTTCGTTCTCCCCGCCGTTAAGGTCCTTCACGGAATCCACCACGGCGATGACGTTTTCAGTGCCGCTCTCGGTGTCCGGGCTTGCGCTTTTCCGCGAGCCAACCCTGCTTTTCAAACCCAATATTCCCGCCGGGAGTGCGCTGGCGGCACCGGGCCTTTCAAGCATCGTGGGCACCGAAAAACTCACGCCGTTTGTCTCCGGCGACGGCGGCATCAGGACTGCCGTCGCGGACACCTATCTCGGCGATCCGCCGACGCAGGGCTATATCGGCTTCTACGCCGGAGTGCTGCCGCTGCGGTGGGTGAGGACAACCGGGACGAACGACTACAATCTCGGGGCGCGCCAGCCCCGGTTCGGCGGAACGGTTTATGTGACGCTGCGCATCAAATATCTGGATGCCTCGGGAGCGTGGGTGACCTACGATGAAAAGGTTACGCAGGCCGCCCAGCCCAATGACCAGATCCTCGTCGATCGCGAGGCCGGGCAGTTCAATCCCAAGTGGAAAAATATGTCCTGGTCCGGCCCGATGGATCCGCGGACCAGCCGGTTCGGCATGACGATGGGCGTCACGTTCAATGGCTACTCACAGATGCAGTTTCCCGGTTTTGAGAATGGCCAGGGCTGGGTGGACAAACCGAATGGAGTCGTGAGCAGCCAGCGCAATGGCCTGTCTTCCGGTGCCACGTCTTTTTCCAATCCCGGTTCGGGGTGGAGTTCCTGGTGGTTTCCGGCGGCGATGGGATGGCATCCGGGCAGCGCAAGCTGGTTGTCGGAAGGAGACACGCTGCGGCCCGGGTTGCTGTCGCAAAACAATCCGTCCGCCGCCAACGATGGCCGGGCCTTCGACGGTGCCGCGCAATCCGGATATTATGCCTCGGCCTCCCAGTATTATGCCGACCCCGACGGTGTCGTGCGGCGGGCGGCCGGAGCCTATGTGCCCACCGGGGCAACGCCGGCAACGACAACGGTCGGGCTCCCCATGGCTGTTGCCAGCACCGCAGCAGCACGAACTTCGCAGAGCGACAGCCGACCGATCATCCTCAACCGGCCCTTTCTTTCGGTCGCCGAACTGGGAGCAACCTTCAGCGGAACGCCGTGGAAGAATGTGAGCTTCTTCACGCCGGAAAGCGGCATGTCGGCATTGCTGGATGTGTTCTGCCTTGCGGATTCCGGCGATCCCGACGGGCTGATCGCGGGCAGGCTGAATCTCAACACGCGCCAGGCCCCGGTCCTGCAGGCGGTTCTGGCCGGGGCTTACATGGATGAGCGGAATCCGGGCGGTTCCACGCTCGGGGGGGGGACGGGCTCGCTGGCCGAGGCCGCCGCCCGGGCTCTGGTCAATCGAACGACATCCGCTGCGGGCGGACCGTTGCGGAACGTGGCCGAACTGGTCGGCCGCTGGGATGCCAATGTCGGTGTGGGCTCGGGGGGGATCGATGGGAGCCAATCGTTCAGCGGATTCAGCGGCGATCTGAGCAGCGTGTTTGCCTCCCCAACCGAGCGGAATATCCAACGGTTTCGCGAGTCGGCGATCCGACCGCTGGTCGGCGCGGGAACCACGCGCGTGTGGAATTTGTTCATCGATCTGATTGCCCAAACCGGCCGCTTCTCACCGTCGGCCGGGGCGCTCGACCAGTTCACCGTCGAAGGCGAGACGCGGTTCTGGTTGCATGTGGCCATCGATCGCCTGACCGGCGAAGTTCTCGATAAACATCTGGAGGTGGTCAAAGAATGAAACGCATCCTTCTCTCGCTTCTGTCGGCGGGCGTGGCATTTGCCCAGCAACCCGTGCCCCCGGCCGGGCCGTTGCTGAAACGGGCACCGGATTTCTCGTCCTGGATCGTGACCTTCTCCGTGTCGCGGACGCCCGGTACGGAGCCCGATCCCGCCGCCGGGGAACTTCCGCCGTTGCGCAAGATTCAGGTCGTCAAGACCGGTGACATTCGTCATGCGGTCCTGGTCGACGCCGAAGGCCGACGCACGGAAATGTGGGCCGCACCCGGCATTCAGGCGTTCCTGCGGCCGGATTGGAAGGAGCCGTTGCTGACGGACGGCGTGAACGCTTTCGATGCCCTGTTCGTCAATTTCTCCACCTCGGATTTTCCCGGCTTCGAGTGGATCTCCCCCAGGAATTTTCGGGGTGTGGAGAAGGCTGGCAATCGGGAGTGTCTGGTCTTCCAGGACAAGGTGGCCCATGCCGATGCGACAACGGGGGAAGCGGCCCCCATGCAGATGGCCTTTGTGGATCTCTCCACCCGGCTGCCGGTGAAGCTCGACAATGGCGGAGAGATTGCGAACTATCGGTTTGAGAATCCCCCGACTGCCAGGTTGATCGTTCCGCCCGACGTTGTTTCCGCCATCGAGGCCCGCGCCGCCAGGATTCGTGAAACGGCGCGGAGACCGGCAAGACCCTTCTGATCATGTCCCCCTCAAAACCCTACACCGCTCCAAATCGGCAGATCTACGCCTGGGCCATCGGAGGCATGGCCAGCCACTTGATGATCGGCATCTACGGACAGGCGATGAACATCTTCACCATCGGCTTCGGACTGAACGCGGTGATCGTGGGCTGGGCGATGATGTTTCCCCGGGTGATCGACGCCATCCTCGACCCCATTCTCGGTCACTGGTCGGACGATGCCCACACCCGCTGGGGACGGCGCAAGCCGTTCATCGCGATCAGTTCCCTGCTCGGGGCACTCTTCATCGTGCTCCTCTGGTGGGCGGACCGAAGTTGGAGCGAACCGATGCAGCTCGCCTACCTGCTCGTTCTCGGGACGCTTTGCTATATCTGCTATGGAGTTTACACGATGTCCTGGACGGCACTCGGATACGAACTGACCGACGACTACAACGAACGGTCCCGCGTCATGGCCATCAGCGGATTGTTCATGACCATCGTTCTGATGGCCAATGGCTGGATCTATTGGCTGGCACTGCGTCCGATCTTCGGTGGCGAACTCTACGGGATCCGCTGGATCGCCGGCGCGGCCGCCCTGCTGGTCCTGGGAACGGCCTGGATCACCCTGTTGAATTGCCGGGAGCGATTCACCCACGCCAATCAAAAGCAGCACATGCCGATCTTTCCCGCCCTCAAGACGACGCTGCGGAACCGGCCGTTTGTGATTTTTCTGCTGTACAAACTCTTCCAGGTCTTCGGAGAGCGGGTGAACACCGGCCTGCTCTTCTATCTGGGGATCTACTATGTCTGCCAGGGCGACAAAAGCCTGGCGACCGGCATCACCGGAATCGGGGCGACGATTGGCACCGTGATCGGATTCGCCCTGGTGCCGCTTATGAAGCCCATCAGCGCAACCATCGGCAAAAAGAACGGTCTGGTCATCGCGGCGGCCGTTGCGTTTGTTCTCGCCGTGACTCAGCCGATTATCCTTCGTCCGGATTCCCCGTATCTGATGTTGTTGCCGACATTCCTGCTGCTGCCGCTCGTCCTCATCGCGAACACCTTGGGCGGCGCGATCGTTCCGGACATTTGCGACCTTGATGAACTGGAAACCGGCATGCGGCGCGAGGGCCTTTTCACGGCGGTGATGGGGTTTGTCGCCAAGATGGAGATTTCCCTCACCGTGTTGATCGTCGGGTACCTTGTGAGCTTTTCTGGTTTTGATTCCAAGCTGCCGACCCAGCCGGAACCCGTGCTGCACAGGATGCTGTGGCTGGCGGTGGTTCCCAATGTGATTTTCACCTTGCTGACTTTGATTACGGCGGCCCGCTTCCCGCTCACCGAGGCGACCATGACGGATGTGCGCCGCCAACTCGACGCCCGGCATCAGGCCCACCCTGAGGAATCTCCCGTTGGCGATGAAACCGGAGCCGCCGCGTGAGTGCGTTGATTCAAAACCCCGTGCTTCGCGGGTTTCATCCCGACCCGTCCTTTGTGCGTGTGGGCGGGGATTTCTATTTGGCGAGTTCGACCTTCGAGTGGCTCCCCGGGGTCCGGCTCCACCATTCGCGCGATTTGGTCCACTGGCGGGTGGCAGGCCACGCGTTGACCCGACCCGAACACATTGACCTCAAGGGCGTGGACGACTCGAATGGCGTGTGGGCGCCGTCCTTGAGTTACGCGGATGGAAAATTTTGGCTGATTTACACGAACATTCGAACCTCGGGAATGGGGCGGCCGTTCAAGGATTGCCATGTCTATTTGATCACCGCCCCCGCCATCGAGGGACCATGGAGCGATCCCGTTCACTTGAACGCCATCGGGTTCGACCCATCCCTCTTTCACGACGAAGACGGCCGCAAATGGCTGCTGAACATGCAGTGGGACTTTCGCAAGGGTCGGTTTCGGTTTGCCGGGAATGTGATCCAGGAGTTCGATCCGGTGGGAAACCGCCTGATCGGACCGATTCACGAAATTTTGCGCAAGGACGACATTCTCTGCGAAGGCCCGAACCTCTACAAGCGCAACGGGTGGTATTACCTCATGATGGCCGAGGGCGGCACCGGTTGGAACCACGGCATTTCCATGGCCCGTTCGCGGTCGATCACCGGACCCTACGAGTTGGATCCTGAGGAGGCGGTGCTCACCACCCGTCATGCTCCCGATCATCCGCTCCAAAAGGCCGGGCATGGCGAACTGGTCGAAACAGCCGCCGGAGAATGGTGGCTGGCGCATCTTTGCAGTCGGCCGCTGCGCACGGGTGGACAGGCCGATTCGCGCTCCCCGGATCGAAGTGCCGCGGCGGTGGCCCACGCGGGCGACCGCTGTATGTTGGGCCGCGAGACGGCTCTGCAACGCGTGGTCTGGAAGGACGGTTGGTTGCGCCTGAAGTCGGGCGGCGTTCTGCCCGAACTGAAGGTGGAGCCTCCCGTCGAACTCGCGTCGCAGCCATGCCCGATCGTGGAGGAGAGGGATGATTTCACCGCGCCGACCTTGGGTCCGGATTGGTCCAGTCTCCGCGTCTTTCCCGATCCTTCCTGGCTCAGCCTGTCGGAGAGGGCGTCCTGGCTGCGACTGTATGGTCGGGAATCTCCTTCGTCGTTGCACGAACAGAGCGTCATCGCCAAGCGCCTGTGCAGTTTCCGGGTTCGGGCGGAAACGCAGATCGACTTCTCGCCGTCCCGCTTCTCGCAGTTCGCGGGTTTGGTGGCCTGGTATGACACCCGAATGTTCTTCTATCTCCGGGTGACCCACGACGAGACCCACGGCAAGGTGATCGACGTGGCGACCATGGATGATGGTGTGTACGACGAATTGGAGGAAGGTCGCCGGGGTATCGCGGATTGGCCCGAAGTTCATCTCTGTGCGGAAATCGACCACGCCCGACTGTGGTTTTCGGCGTCCCCCGATGGCGAAAACTGGGAGTCCGTCGGACCGGAACTCGACGCCAGCAAACTTTCCGACGACTATCCGCAGGGACTCCACTTTACCGGAGCTTTCCTCGGTCTCGCGGCGCACGATGTCGCCGGGCAGGGCGCATTCGCCGATTTTAAGCACTTTTCCCTGAAGAATCTGGAAGATTGATCGCTGTCGGAGCTTTTGTCGTGTCACGTGTTTTGGGACACCATTATCAGGAACTCATGGGACGTTTTGAGGGGTGTCATCGGCCCGTTTTTTTCTCGATACGATGGAGCCGGTCGCCACCAGCAGGCGCATCGATTTTATACTGCCAGATAAAGCAAAATGGGAAAATGGACACAGTGGTTTACTGCTGGCATGTCAACGCGTCAGAGTGCGTCGGAGTTGATTGCCCTGGTGGGAGAGTATCCCGTGGTAACGATCCTTGGGCCGCGTCAGGCCGGCAAGACGACGCTTTCGAGGATGGTCTTTCCCGGGTGGGCGTATTCCAATTTG
>JACSRU010000011.1 GCA_014879575.1 Chthoniobacterales bacterium
ACTGGGCTATTGAATCATGCGCCTTTGGCGCAGGGCATCTCGTTTTTGCACTTATTGGAGAGGCGCCCTGCGGGCCCTCTCCGCAAACAAATGGATTGCCAGAATTTGCCCTCATGGACAAATGTGATTGGAACCTATGAATTTCACCAAGATGAACGGTGCGGGCAACGACTTTGTGGTCGTGGACAACCGCGAGGGCAGGCTCGAACTTTCCGTCGCGGAGATCGCGCGACTTTGTGATCGGCACCGGGGAGTGGGTGCCGACGGACTGCTGGCCGTGGAGCCCGCACAATCCGGCGCCGACTTTCGCATGCGCTACTACAATGCGGATGGCGGGGAAGCGGACATGTGCGGCAACGGGGCCAGATGCTTTGCGCGTTATGCAGCCCGCCTGTCGGGGAGGTCCGACGCCCTTTCCTTCGAAACTCCGGCCGGCCTCATCCGGGCCTCATTTTCTGGCGAGTTGGTGACCATCAACATGAGCGACCCCCGCGACCTGCGCGCCCCCTTCGCCCTCGATGTTGTCGGACTCGGCGTCTGCCGCGTGCATTTCCTGAATACCGGCGTGCCCCATGCCGTGGTCTTTGTCGAAAATGGGGAGGCGGTGGACCTTGCGACTTCCGGCGCCTCCCTGCGCCGGAACCCGGCCTTCGCCCCGCAGGGCGCAAACGCCAACTTCGCTGAAATCCTCTCGCCGGGAAACCTGGTCCTCCGGACATTCGAGCGCGGCGTGGAGGGCGAAACTCTCGCCTGTGGCACCGGGGTCTGCGCCGCCGCACTTCTCCACCACCTGGAATCCGGAACCCCCGCGCCCATCTCGGTTCGCGTCCGGGGCGGCGACACTCTCGAAGTCGGTTTTACGCCCTCCGCCAGCGGTCTCCCCGGGAATGTGACGCTCAAAGGTCCGGCGGATTTCGTTTTCGATGGACAAATCTGAAGCCCGTCCCCCCATCCCTGCGGATTTTGTTTCCGTCGGACACGTTTCCTTGTAGAAATTTTCCCATGTCATTTGCAGGCACCCATACCGCACTCGTCACGCCCTTCCGGGAAGGGAAGTTTGATGAAGCCGCCTTTCGAGCACTCATCGAGGCACAGATCGCCGGAGGCATCACAGGCATTGTGCCGGTGGGCACCACCGGAGAGTCCCCCACCCTCGACTTCGACGAACACAACCGGGTGATTCAGGTGGCCGTCGAAGCCGCTGCCGGACGTTGTATCGTCATGGCTGGCACGGGCTCGAATGCCACGTCGGAAGCCATCGCCCTAACCGTCGAGGCGGAAAAACTTGGGGCTGACGCCGCCCTGTTGGTGGCTCCCTACTACAACAAACCCTCGCAGGAGGGCCTCTACCGCCATTTCCGCGCCATCGCGGAATCGGTGAAAATCCCCCTGGTGCTCTACAGCATTCCCGGACGCTGCGGCATCGAAATCGCGGTGCCCACAGTGGCCCGCCTCGCGAAGGATTGCCCGAACATCCGGACGATCAAGGAAGCTGGTGGCTCGGTCGAACGCGCGAACCAACTTCGCGCCGCCCTGCCGCCAGACTTCGAAATTCTTTCCGGCGACGACTCTCTGACCCTCCCCTTCCTTTCCGTGGGAGCCGTCGGCGTGATCAGCGTGGCGTCCAACCTTTTCCCCGCCGAAGTTTCGGAAATGGTCCGCCTCTGGCAGGCGGGCAATCCGTCCGGCGCCCAGGCCATCCATGCGCGCTTTCACTGCCTGTTCAAGGATCTCTTCATCGAGCCAAATCCCGTCCCCGTAAAATTTGCCCTCGCTCTCCGGGGAAAAATGTCCCCCGAGGTCCGACTGCCCCTCTGCGAAATGTCCCCCGCCAACGCGGAACAGGTCCGAAGGACTGTGGAGGCACTCCTATGATCCGCCTGCTCATCAACGGTGCCAGGGGACGCATGGGAAAATCCCTCGTGGCTTGCGCGGCGGATGACCCCGAACTCACCATCTCGGCAGAAATCGATGAGGGGGATGATTTTTCCACTGCCCTGCCGGATTGTGATGCCGTCATCGACTTCACCCATGCCTCGGCCACCACCGCCATTGCGGAGACCTGCGCCGCCGCAGGCAAACCGCTTGTCATCGGCACCACCGGCCACTCGAATGACGACCGGACCCGGATTGCCTCCTGCGCAAAAACCATCCCCATCGTCTTTGCCCCAAATTTCAGCGTGGGCGTCAACACCCTCTTCTGGCTCACCCGCAAAGCCGCCGAAATCCTCGGACCCGACTTCGACCTCGAGGTCGTGGAAATGCATCACCGCCTGAAAAAAGACTCCCCAAGCGGAACCGCCCGCCGATTGGCGGAAATCCTGACCGAAACCCGCAACCTTTCCTACGATAAGGATGTCCTCCACGGACGTGTGGGCATGGTCGGAGAACGCTCAAAATCCGAAATCGGCATGCATGCCATCCGGGGCGGCGACGTCGTCGGCGACCACACCGTCATTTTCTCCAATATCGGGGAACGCCTGGAACTCACTCACAAAGCCTCCAGCCGGGATACTTTTGCCAAAGGAGCTCTCCGCGCCGCCAAATGGGCCACCTCCAAAACGCCCGGCCTGTATGATATGCAGGACGTCCTGGAACTCCCCTAAAACCCTGCATTCCATGAGAGCCGGTATCGCTTTGGGCTCAAATCTCGGGGATCGCCTTGCCCATCTCAATGAGGCCCATCGGCTCCTCCAGGATCTCCACAATGGTTCCGGCCCCTTTCTCTCCTCAAAAATCTATGAGTCCACCCCCGTGGATTGCCCGCAGAACTCGCCCCTCTTCCTTAATGCCGCCATCGAACTCTCCACCGACCTCCCCCCACTCGACCTCCTCGCAAAACTCCAAGCCATTGAAACCCAATCCGGAAGACCCTTGACTCGCGGATTCCATGAACCCCGCACCCTGGATCTCGACCTTCTGTATCTTGGAAATTTGCGAATGTCGCATAATCTGCTAACTCTGCCGCATCCGAGGATTTCCGAACGCCTATTTGTTCTCAAGCCGCTGAACGACATCTGCCCGAATCGCCAAATCGCATGCAGTGAACGCTTAGTTCGCAATGCACGCGATGTCTTGGAACTTTCTCCGGATTCCGATTGCGCAGTAAATTTTGTATCATATTTTCAACAAGCTACTTAAAATAGATTTTTACTTTGAAAAAGACATTTGATTTTTTATTGAGAGTGAAAGCCACTGGTCGAAAGCTTGCCAGTTTGACAGCTTACGATTATCCGACAGCGAAGTTGTTGGATGATGTGGATTTGGACTTTCTCCTCGTGGGGGATTCCTTGGGGATGGTGGTGCTGGGATATCCGGATACGACAGGGGTTCGCATGGAAGACATGCTTCATCATACGAGGGCTGTGGCCCGCGGCGCAACGAAGACATGGATTGTTGCGGACCTTCCGGCAGGGAGCCATCCGTCCCCCGAGGCGGCGGTGGAAAATTCGGCGCTATTGATCGAAGCTGGAGCGGATGCGGTAAAGATCGAGGGAGGGAAGGAGTGCCTGCGGAGCGTCCTTGCGATTCGTGGGGCGGGAATTCCCGTTGTTGGGCATTTGGGCATGTTGCCGCAGAGGGTCCGTGAGGAAGGGGGCTACCATATCAAAGGGCGCTCGGAGGAAGCTGCCGCCAACCTTCTGGCCGATGCGAAGTTCCTGGACGAAGCGGGGGTCAGCGCGATTGTCTTGGAGTTGGTGCATCCTCCTGTGGCAGAGAGAATTTCGCAATCCATTCGAACCCCGACCATCGGGATTGGAAGCGGTTCGGCGTGCGACGGCCAAATTTTGGTGCTGCACGATGTGATTGGGCTCTTCCCGTGGTTCCGTCCACGCTTTGCCCAGCCTCGGGCGGATCTGGCCTCGGAAGTGATCCGATCCGCCGAGGAATTTGTTGCCGCGACCCGCTCTGGCTCAGCAGTTGCCACGGACCAGACGGAGCTGGTCCCTCCAGGGCAGGGCGCACCTCTTCTGGAGGGATGACCTTTGCTGGCCTGCGGCCACCCTTCGGGTTGTTCTTTCGAACAAGCTGTCT
>JACSRU010000152.1 GCA_014879575.1 Chthoniobacterales bacterium
CTCTGGCGCAGCCTGCGCGAACTCGAAAACGATCCGGAATTTGCCAAGCACCTCGAATCGGAATTTCCCGCCGGCGCGGAACTCTACGAGGACAGCGGGCTCTCGAAGCGCGACTTCCTCAAGTTGATGGGCGCCTCGATTGCGCTCGCCGGAGTCGGCCTGACCGGATGTCGCCGTCCGGAGAGCCACCTGGTGCCGTTCACCAAGGGCGTGGAGTGGACGATTCCCGGGAAGTTCCTTTACTATGCGACCTCGATGCCGACGCGCAGCGGCGCCATCCCGCTGATTGCGACCACATCCGACGGACGCCCCACCAAACTCGAGGGCAATCCCCTGCATCCGTTCAGCAACGGGGGGACCGATTCCTTTGCGCAGGCGGCCATCCTGGACCTTTACGACCCCTGCCGCTCCAAGAACATCCTGGACCGCGGACAGACCGTGGATGCCGCCGCCTTCGATGCCTTCCTCCAATCCGTCAACGCGGGCGGTGGAAAAGGAATTGCCTTCCTCGCCGAGAAGAAAAATTCCCCGACACGCGACAGGCTGCGCGCCGAACTCGAGAAAAATTTCCCGGGGATGATCTGGGCGGAATACGAACCCCTCGGCGACAGCGAGGCGGAAACCGCCGCGGCGGCTTCGTTCGGGCCCGGAATCCGCCTGATCCCGAAGTTCGAGCGGGCGGATGTCATCCTGGCGATCGACAGCGACTTTTTGAATCCCATCGAGACGGGGATTGGCTACGCGGCCGGCTTCTCGGCCCGCCGCAATCCCGAACAGCTCGGTGCCCCGATGAACCGCCTCTACGTGGTCGAGAACCACTACACAATCACCGGCGGAATGGCGGATCACAGGCTGCGCAGCAGGGTTTCCGACCTCGGGGAGTTCACCCGGCGGCTCGCAACCGCCATCGCCGGAAAGACAAACAGTCCGGCACTTTCCGCCGTGCTCGGGGCGTTTCCAAAATCCGACGCCTCCTTTGATGAGGCCTGGATTACGGAGTGCGCAAACGACTTGCTCGCGAACCGCGGACGTTCGCTCGTTCTCACGGGCCCGCAAACACCGGCGCCGATCCAGGTGCTCGTCCATGCGGTCAATCAGGCTCTCGAAAATCTGGGGGCAACGCTTTTGGGTCTCACCAACCCCGCCCCCGCCGCCGCGAGCATCACCGATCTCGCCAAAGCCATGGGAAATGGCGCCGTCAAGACGCTCTTCATCCTGGGGGGAAATCCGGTTTACAACGCGCCGGCGGATCTCAAATTCGCTTCGTTGCTTGCGAAGGTTCCGGATGTCGTGAAGCTCGGGCTCTTCGAGGATGAAACCTCCCGGGTTTCGCGCTGGCAAATTCCGGCGGCTCATTTCCTGGAGGCCTGGGGGGATGTCCGGACATTTGACGGCACATACACTTCGGTGCAACCGATGATTCTCCCTCTCTGGGGGGGATACTCGGAACTGGATGTCCTCTCCCGGCTTCTCGGGATGGCGCGCACCGAAGGCCCCGGACTTGTCCGGGCAACAGTCGAGTCCCTGGCTCCGGACGGGGCGGTCTCGCAGGCCGGCGGCGGGGATCTTCTTTGGAACAACTTCCTCCGCGTGGGCTTCCTGCCGGGCAGCGGATTCGAGGAATCCGTCCTCCGCTTCGCCCTTGCCCCGGCCACCAGCCTTGTCTCGAAGGCGCTCTCCGCACCCAAGGGCCTGGAGTTGGTCTTCCTGCAAAGCGCAAGCGTCGATGATGGACGCTATGCCAACAATTCCTGGCTCCTGGAAACGCCGGATTTCGTCACAAAACTCACTTGGGACAACGCCGTTCTGGTCAGCCCCGCCACCGCAAAGGCGCTCGGAATCCGCGCAAATAACTTTGGAAGTTTTGAGAAGATTGCCGAGAAACTTGGCAACCCGATCGACTACGATCTGGTCGCCGACATCGTCGAACTGACCGATGGCACGACCACGATTGAGGCTGCCGCCATCGTTGCGCCGGGCCACGCCGACGACTCGCTGTCCATCGCTCTGGGATACGGGCGGAAGGGCGTTTCGGCACTGATGGAGAATGTCGGCTTCGATGCCTATCCGCTCCGCACGGCCGCCTCCCAGCGCTTCACCTCCGGCATCAAACTCCAAAGGACCGGCAAAACCTACCCGATGGCCCAGACGCAGGAACACCGGAGCATGGAAGGCCGCGATCTCGTGCGCGAGGGCACGGTTGAGCGCTACCACGAGGAACCGACGTTTGCGCAGACCATGGGAATGGATGCGCACATCCCCGAAAACATTTCGCTTTATACGCATCCCGTGCTGACCTCGGCGGAACAATGGGGCATGACCGTGGACCTCAATACCTGCATGGGTTGCAATGCCTGCGTCGTCGCCTGCCAGGCGGAAAACAATGTCCCGGTCGTCGGCAAGGCCCAGGTCCGCAAAAATCGCGACATGGCCTGGATCCGCATGGACCGGTATTTTGCCGGGGAGGAAGCCGGTGACCCGGAGATGCTTTCCCAGGCGGTCATGTGCCAGCACTGCGAAAACGCGCCCTGCGAAACCGTTTGCCCGGTAAACGCAACCGTCCACAGCGAGGATGGACTCAATCTCATGGCCTACAACCGGTGCATCGGCACCCGTTATTGCGCAAACAACTGCCCGTGGAAGGTCCGCCGCTTCAATTATTTCGACTACAACCAGCGGCCGATTGACGAGTTGTATTGGGGGCCACTTGCCAAGAAGGGCATGGCCGACAGCCTGAAAATGGCGAAAAACCCGAATGTCACCGTGCGCATGCGCGGCGTGATGGAAAAATGCACGTTCTGCATCCAGCGCATCGAGGAGGCAAAAATCTCGCGTCTCGTCGAGGCCGGTCCAACCGCAAAGAGCGACACTCCGATCAGCACATTCAAAGTCGCCTGCCAACAGGCCTGCCCGAATGACTCGATTGTCTTCGGAGACATCGCCGACAAGGGCAGCCGGGTTGCCCGCCTGCGCGAGGGCAACCGCGGATACACGATGTTCAAGTATCTCAACGTCGCTCCCCGCGTGACCTATCTCGCCCGCATCAAGAATCCCAATCCGAAAATGCCGGGTGCCGACAAGGTGGGAACGGTCGCAAACAAATCCCACCACGGCGGCCATGAGGCGACCCACCCCCAACACCCTGCGGAGGAGACCCACTAAAAATGTCCGAAGCCACTGCCACGATTGAAAAGCTGAGCGACGAGGAGAAGCAGGTGATCCGGCCCCCGCTTGTTCTCAACAAGCGCACGATGGGCTGGATCAGCAGCTACATCAGCTCGATCGTCGAGGACAAGACGCCGACATGGTGGTGGGTGTCCATGGGAATCACCGTGCCCCTGACCCTTCTGTGCCTCGCCTGCCTCGCGTATCTTATCGCGACCGGCGTCGGCGTCTGGGGAAACAACCATCCGGTCGGATGGGCCTGGGACATCACGAATTTCGTTTTCTGGATCGGTATCGGTCACGCGGGCACCCTCATTTCGGCCATTCTCTTTTTGACGCGCCAGAGGTGGCGCACCTCGATCAACCGTGCCGCCGAGGCGATGACGTTGTTCGCGGTGGTCTGCGCGGGCATCTACCCGGCCCTTCACGTCGGACGCGTCTGGATGGCGTGGTTCCTGGCCCCGGTTCCGAACGCGAACGGCATCTGGCAAAACTTCCGCAGCCCGCTCCTGTGGGACGTCTTCGCGGTGTCCACGTATTTCACCGTGTCCGTTCTCTTCTGGTATACGGGCCTCATTCCCGATCTCGCGACCATCCGCGATCGCTGCACGTCGAAAATCAAAAAATTTGCCTACGGGGTCATGGCGCTCGGTTGGCGCGGCGGCAACCGCCAGTGGCGGCATTATGAAAAGGCTTACCTGATCCTCGCCGGCCTCTCGACCCCGCTGGTGCTCTCGGTCCACTCGGTCGTGTCCTTCGACTTCGCCACTTCGGTGATTCCCGGCTGGCACACGACGATTTTCCCACCCTACTTCGTGGCTGGCGCGATCTTCGGCGGGTTTGCGATGGTGCTCACGATCATGATCCCGGCCTGCGCGATCTACAAGCCGCTGCACGATCTGGTGACAATCAACCACGTGGACAAGATGTGCAAAATCATCCTGCTCACCGGCTCCATCGTCGGCTACGCCTACCTGATGGAATTGTTCATCGCCTGGTATAGCGGCAACCCCTTCGAGCGCGCCGCGTTTTGGTATCGGGCGTTCGGCCCCTACTGGTGGGCGTATGCGGCCATGATGTTCTGCAACGTCATCGCCCCGCAGATGTTCTGGTTCAAATTTTTCCGCACAAATCTGCTCTGGGTCTGGATCATTGTCCAATTCCCGAACATGGGCATGTGGTTCGAGCGCTTTGTGATCATCGCCACCACGCTCACGCGGGATTTCACGCCATCCGCCTGGGGAATGTTCCATCCCTCCTGGGTGGACGTTTGCACGTTCCTCGGGACATTCGGTCTCTTCACGACCCTGTTCCTGCTCTTCATCCGATTCCTGCCGATGATCTGCATGTTTGAAGTCAAAGCGGTCCTGCCGGAGGCGGATCCACACCACGGGGAGGCCCACCACTGATGAATAGCATCGGCGACAAATCCGCACCTGTTTTTGGCGTGGCTGCAGAATTTTCCTGCGCCCGCGATCTCTACCATGCCGCGGAAAAAATCCGGGACGCCGGGTTCCGCCGCTGGGATGTTTTCTCGCCGTTCCCGATCCACGGCATGGACGAGGCGATGGGAATGCGGCGCTCCCTGCTCGGGAAAATTGTTTTCATCGGCGGTCTTTCCGGATTCCTGATGGCTGTGGTCCTGCAATTCGGTCCGTCTTCGGTCCTGTATCCGCTCGTGGTGGCCGGCAAACCGACCAATCTGTTCACCGTGCCGGCGTTTTTCCCGATCATGTTTGAGATGACGATCCTGTTCTCCGCATTCACGGCGGTGTTTGGGATGCTGATCATGAACGGTCTCCCCAGGCTCAACCATGCGCTCTTCAATTGGGACCGCTTCAAAAAGGTGACCGAGGACAAATTCTTTGTCGCGATCGAATCCGGCGACCCAAAATTTTCCGAACGCGCCGTCCGCGATTTGCTGGAATCCCTCGGGGGCACGAACATCACAACCATTCACGGGGACTGAGCCAATGTTGAAATACTTTTTCCTCCTCTTTGCCCTGCTCGTCGTCCTCGTTGTTTCCATGGCCGGATTCCGCGGTCAGAAGTCCTCGCGCTCGCCGATCGAGATCTTCCCCGACATGGACCAACAGCCGAAGGTCAAGGCCCAGGCCGCAAGTTCGTTTTTTTCCGATGGTCGCAGCAATCGGAAGCCGGTGGACGGCACCGTGCCGATCGGCTATGCGATCCCGCTCCACAAACCGGCAAATGATTCGGTCGGCGAAGCCAGCGGACCCTACAAACAAATTTATTTTTCCTCGGGCCCCGTCTATTTCGACACCGGAAAGATTGACGGGCAATGGGGGACCGGCATGCCGTTTGAGATCACGCCGGAACTGATGGAGCGCGGACGCGAGCGGTTCACGATCAACTGTGCGGTCTGTCACGGGGCCACGGGTGCCGGCAACGGCATTGCCGGAAAATTCGGACTCGTCGCCATCGCGAACCTCCACCAGGAACGGCTCAGGAAACTGGCCGACGGAGAAATCTTTAATACGATCACGCAGGGAAAGAACACGATGATGGGCTATGGCGACCGGATTCAGGTCCAGGACCGCTGGGCCATCATCGCCTACATCCGCGCCCTGCAAAAATCCCAGGGAGGAGCCACCCTCCAGGAGGTGCCCGAGGGCGAGAGGGCCGCGCTGGAGGCGCAGAAATAGATCATGAGCGAGCACGCACCAGATTCACCACAGACGTTTGACTACAAGCATGTCGGGGGGCGCTTTCTCGGGTTGGTGGCCACCGCAATCGTGGCTTTCATCGCGATCTTTGCCGGTGCCGCATCAAACCCCACGCAGTTCGCCTTTTCCTATCTGTTCGCCTTCACCTTTTTCCTCACGATCTGCATGGGCGGATTGTTCTGGGTGCTCGTCCACCATTCCACGGATGCGGAGTGGAGTGTCGTTGTCCGGCGCCAGCTCGAGAACATGGCCTGCCTTCTGCCGGTGATGGGCGTGCTTTTTATCCCTCTCATTTTTGTGGCGCCCCTGCTCTGGCAGTGGATGCAGCCGGAGAATGCCCAGGATCCCTTGTTGCAGGAAAAGTGGCCGTATCTCACGCCCTGGTTTTTCTGGGGACGCGCGGCGTTTTACTTTGTCTTTTTCACGGTGGCGGCGGTCTGGCTGCGCGCCAATTCCGTGCTTCAGGATACCGATGGCGCGCCACGCTACACGGTCTTCAATCGGCGGCTCACCTTTGCCAGCCTGCCCCTCTTCGCGGTGTGCCTGACCTTCGCCGCGATCGACTGGCTCATGGGGCTCGACTACCACTGGTTCTCAACGATGTGGGGCGTCTATATTTTCGCCGGGAGCGTGCTCAGCGCGCTGTGCGTGCTTGTTCTCCTGATCACGGCCCTGCGCGGGCTGGGGTATTTTCAGAACGTCGTCACGCCGGAGCACTTCCATATCATCGGCAAGTTGATGCTCGCGTTCACCATCTTCTGGGCCTACATCGGCTTTGGGCAATACATGCTGATCTGGTATGCAAACATTCCGGAGGAAACCATTTATTTCCTCCGCAGGAACACCGAGAGCTGGCAAATCCTGAGCACGGCTCTCGTGGTCGGCCATTTCTTTGTTCCCTTCCTGCTCCTGCTTCCGAATCCGGGAAAGCGCCGGCCCGCCTTCCTCTGCGCCGTGGCGGTCTGGATTTTGGTCATGCACGTTCTCGATGTCTATGTGATCGTCCTCCCCGCGCTGCACAAGGCCGGCGTGGTCGTGCATTGGATGGACTTCGCCTGTCTGGCGGCTGTCGGTTGCACAGTGGCTGCGGTCTTTCTCAAACGCCTTGGAGACGCCCCGCTGTGGCCCCTTCGCGATCCGCGTCTGCCTGAATCCATTGCCTTGAAAAACTGATGTCCCACGATGATTCCATAGTTGCGGAGCCCAACCGGAAATCCCCGGGCCTCTGGGTGTTTTTCCTGCTGGCCTTCGCTGTTCTCTTTCTCTTTCTGGGCGTGAACCTCTGGCTCACACGCTGGAAGGCCGGCGATCAGGAACCCGAGGAGATCCAGCGGGCCGAATTCCGCGCACAAGCCCTTGCGGATCTGCGCGCCGAGGATGGCGTGAAGCTCGAAACCTACGCGTGGGTGGACCGGGCGAAGGGCTCCGTCCAGATTCCCATTGCCGAGGCGATGAAGCTGGTCCTCGGGGAACTCAACAACTCCCGTCCGCAGGCCGCCTATCCGGTGGCCACCCCGGCACCCGTGCCCTCAACCCCGCCCGCCGCACCATGACCGCCGAACTCATTCTCATCTTTGGCGGGATGCTGGCCCTGAGCGGGAGTGCGTTCGTTGCGTTTTGTTGGTCGGTCTGCAACGGACAAATGGCCCGCCCCAGGGAGGCGGCTCTGACAATTTTCGATGACGACGAACCGGTTGGCCTGCCGACCGACAGATTTCCATCCCGCAAATGAAGTCGCAAAGCCTGCTCACATCCATCCATCCGGCGACGGTGCCGGACTCCCTCGCGTCCCATGAGCGGGCGGAGATTGATGCGTCAACCCGCGGTCCGGTCCTGCTATTTTTTGGCTGCTCGGTTTTCTGGCTGCTGGTGGGTTCCCTGCTCGGCTTGGTCGCGGCCTGGAAGATGACGCATCCGGGATTGTTGGATTCGATGGCCTGGCTGACGTTCGGGCGCATCCGTCCGGCCCACCTGAATGTCGTGGTTTATGGCTGGGCGTTTCAGGCCGGGATCGGAGTGGCCCTGTGGCTCATGGCAAGGCTTTGCCGGATTCCCCTCCTGCACGCGAAATTGTTGGTCAGCGCGACCCTCTTTTGGAATCTCGGGGTTCTCATTGGAGTGTTGGGAATCCTGGCGGGCGACAGTCGTTCGGTGGAGTGGCTGGAACTTCCGGGCTATGCGACGCCGATCCTCTTCCTTGCGTATGCCTGCATCGGTGTCTGGGCGGTGATCATGTTCCGGTATCGGAGGCCGGGCCATGTGTATGTGTCCCAGTGGTATTTGTTGGCGGCATTTCTGTGGTTTCCCTGGTTGTATGCGACCGCGAACATCCTGCTGATCTGGCAGCCGGTGCAGGGGTCTGCGCAGGGTGCCGTGAACTGGTGGTTCGCGCGGAATGTGCTCGGGCTTTGGTTGACACCCATCGGACTGGCCAGCGCCTTTTACATGATTCCAAAAGTGCTGGGACGACCGATTCACAGCTACTACCTGAGTCTCCTTGGCTTCTGGGCTCTGGCACTTTTTTACAGCTGGAATGGCATGCACCACCTGATCGGCGGTCCCTTCCCGGCATGGATGATCAGCGCGAGCGTGGTGGCAAGCATCCTGATGATCATCCCGGTGATCACGGTGGCCATCAATCATCACATGACCATGAAAGGCCACTTTGAAGCCTTGAAATGGAGTCCGACCCTGCGCTTTACCGTCTTCGGCGCGATGGCCTATACGGTGGTCAGCCTGCAGGGGTGCTTGATGGCGATCCCCTCGTTGAATACCATCACCCATTTCACCGACTACACAATCGGCCATGCCCACCTCGGTCTTTACGGGTTTTTCTCCATGATGATGTTCGGGGCGATCTATTATATCGTACCGCGTCTCGTCGGGTGGGAATGGCCGTCCGCCACGATGATCCGCTGGCATTTCTGGCTTGCGGCGACGGGCGTCCTGCTCATGGTCGGTGCCCTGACCATTGGCGGGCTTCTCCAGGGACTGGCCCTTTACGATCCGAAGGTCTCGTTCCAAAGCTCCCTCGATTTTGCCACGCCCTTCCGGTGGGTGCGCGGGATTTCCGGCTTTCTCCTTCTTGCCGGCCATTTGGTTTTCGCATGTCTCTTTGTTCAGATGCTTCTTAAAATCGGCCATCGGCGCACGGGTCCGGCCCTCTTCACCGAGAGCAAAACGGAGGCGGCATCCCTATGAACAAACTTCCGCTCTTCGTTATCGGCGTGCTCTGCACCTTCGCGTTTTCCTGGCTGGGCCTGGTGGTGTATCCTTTTGTAAAACTCGGGCATTTGGAACCGGTGCCGGACGAGGAGACCGGCGGGTATTTTCCCCCGACTCTTTCGGGTGCCGCCGTTGCCGGGCAACAGGTCTATGCGGCCAACGGGTGCATCTATTGTCACAGCCAGCAGGTGCGCCCCGCATCCCTCTCCACGGATATCGCCAAGGAGGTCGGCCCCCGCCGCACGGTGGCCCGAGACTACCTCCGCGAACGGACGGTTTTCCTCGGCACCATGCGCACGGGTCCGGATCTTGCAAACGTCGGCCTGCGAAAGACCGATCCCAACTGGCTCCACCGCCACCTCTACGAACCGCGCTCGGTCACTCCCTGGTCGATCATGCCCTCCTATCGCTACCTTTACAAAATGCAAAAAATCCAGGGGCAACCCTCGGCCAATGCCCTGCGGGAATTGAGCGGTCGGCATGCGCCGGAGCCCGGCTACGAAGTGGTGCCTACCGATGACGCCAACGCGCTTGTCGCCTATCTTCTCTCGCTGAAACGAAACTATCCTCTGCCGGAGGCGCCGCTGCCGGCTGCGAAGTAATCCCGTGACCTCTCCCACACTGCCGCCCGAAGAGGGCTTCAACGAAAAGGATCACCACGAGGAAATTGACCTCGCGGAAGTCCATGCTTCGATCCTGCGCGAACAGGCCGACCCGAAGGAGGGCGGTGAGCCGATCCCGCTCTGGCTCCTCACCATTTTCTTCGCCATTGTTTTCTGGGCCGGGCTCTACCTCGCCAACAACAGCGGGGGATTCCGTGCCGATGTCTTCGATCCGTCCCAGGCGGTTCAGGTGGCGGGCGGAGACACCGGTCCCGTGGATCCCAAGGTGCTCGGCAAACGCGTCTTCACGCAGAGTTGCGTGGTGTGCCACCAGCCCACCGGTCTCGGACTCCCGGGCGTCTTCCCGCCGCTGGCCGGAAGTGAATGGGTGCTGGGCACGGACCCGCATGGCGATAATCACCTCGTGAAACTTGTCCTCAAGGGCATGCAGGGACCGGTCAAGGTGAAGGACGTGGACTATAACAATGCCATGCCGGCCTGGACTCAGTTGTCGGACGAGCAGATCGCCGGCGTTCTCACCTATATCCGCTCGGAATGGGGGAATGCCGCCCCGCCAATTTCCACCGAATACGTCAAGTCGATCCGCGAAAAAACCGCCGACCGTACCGACCCATGGACCGCGAAGGAACTGCTGGATATTCCCGCAGAAAAAGTTCCCGCGGCGGAGTCGGCTCCGTCCGCACCGCCTGCCGCACCACCCGCCCCCCCGGCGACCTGATGGTTTTTCGCCTGCCTTTCCGGAATCTCAAGCCACCTCTTCTTCCCAAGCTCCTCATCCATGAAACGTTTTGTGCGCCCAACATTTTTTTTGATCTGGATCATAAATGCGGCGTTGCCGGCCTTCGGAGAAGAACGTTCCGGAAATTTGTATTGGGCACCTCCCTCGGTCACACTCGGCGGGGACAAGATTGATGTCCTGCTCGGATTTATTTTCTGGCTGACGCTGGCGGCCTTCGTTCTGACGCAGGCGGTTTTCATTTATTATCTGATCCGTTATCGGCGGCGGCCCGGGCACAAGGCGCATTACAGCCACGGAAATAACACCATGGAGTTCTGGTGGACGATCATCCCCACGGGGATCTTTCTTGTTCTGGCGATCTGGAGCAACCGGCTCTGGTTCGATCTTACAAAATCCACGCCGCCGGTGGATGCCGTGACGGTGGATATCGTCGGCTATCAATTTGCCTGGGATATCCGGTATGGTGGCGCCGACGGGAAGCTGGGCGACTCGGATGTCAAGCGGATCAGTCTGGAAAACAAGTTTGGGTTGGATCCGGAAGATCCGGCGGCGAAGGATGATTTCAACTCCACCGAGCTTGTCATTCCGGTGGGAAAGCCGGTGCATGTTCTCCTGCGTTCGCGGGATGTGATCCACTCGTTCTATGTGCCGGAGTTCCGGCTCTACCAGGATGCCGTTCCGGGGCGCACGATCAAATGGATCTGGTTTCAAGCCACGAGAACCGGGGAGTTCGAACTTGCGTGCAGCCAACTTTGCGGGACAGGCCATTTTAACATGAAGGCAAAAATCCGGATTGTTTCGCAGGAGGAATACGACAAGTGGCTTGCCGGGAAGGTGGCCGGCGCGTCCGCCTCTCCGCTCCTCCCCGCCAAGGGTTGACCAGGAGCAGATTTCCTCCCGCTGTCCAAAAAACCCGAGGGGACCCGGAGGCTCAGGCGGGCCTGACCACCATGTTGACCAGCTTGCCAGGCACAATGATGATTTTGACGATGGACTGTCCCGCCGTGCTTTCGATGATTTTTGCGCTGGCGCGGGCTGCGGCTTCGACATCCTCCTTCGAGGCCTGAGCCGGCACGCGGATGCGATCGCGGAGTTTGCCGTTCACCTGAACCGGAATCTCGATTTCGGTCTCCACGAGGAGGGCTTCGTCATGGACCGGCCAGGGTTGCGCGGAGGCCGCCCCCTCGAACCCGAGGCGCGACCACAACTCCTCGGCCAGGTGGGGGGCGAAGGGACTGAGGAGCGGAAGCAGGATGCGCAGTGCGGCAAGCGGGCGCGGTTTTGCGTTCACAAATTCATTGGTGCAAACCATCATTTGCGAAATCGCGGTATTGAAGGAGAGCGACGAGATGTCCGCCGTCACCTTCTTGATCGTCTCATGCACAACGCGGGCCTGGGCGAGGGTGAAGGGGATGTCCGCGAGATCGGGGGAGAGTTCCCAGCCGCCCTCCTGGTTTTCCTGAAGTCCCAGTCGCCAGACCCGGGCAAGAAATCGGTGTCCCCCCTCGACGCCCTTCATGCTCCACGGTTTTGTTTGTTCGAGCGGTCCCATGAACATTTCATAGAGCCGCAGGGAATCCGCGCCATAGTCTTCGATCACGCTGTCCGGAGTGATGACATTGCCCCGGCTCTTCGACATTTTCTGTCCGTCCGGCCCAAGAATCATCCCCTGATTGACCAGACGCTGGAAGGGTTCCGGCGTGGTGAGATGGCCGAGATCGAACATCACCTTGTGCCAGAATCTGGCGTAGAGAAGATGCAGGACGGCGTGCTCTGTGCCGCCGACGTAGAGGTCCACGCTGCCGGGCGTGCCCGAGGAGGACAACCAGAATTTTTCGGCATCCGCTCCGATGAAGTGCGAAGAATTTTTCGGATCGCAAAAGCGCAGGTAATACCAACAGGACCCCGCCCACTGGGGCATGGTGTTGGTTTCGCGCTGCGCGTTCCCCGAATAGCGCACCCATTCCCGGGCTTTGCTCAGCGGGGGCTCCGGCGTGCCGGTGGGCTTGAAGTCTTCCATCTCCGGCTGCACAACGGGAAGTTCCCCCTCGTCAATCGCGCGATGCTTTCCGCCCTCCCAGACGATGGGGAAGGGCTCCCCCCAATACCGCTGACGGGAAAAAAGCCAGTCGCGCAGCTTGTAGTTGACCGTCGCGTGTCCGAGACCGCGTTCTTCCAGCCAGGACGAAATTGCCCGCTTGGCCGCCGCCGTTTCCATGCCGTCGAGAAAACCGGAGTGAATCGCGATCCCTTCCCCGGAAAAACAACCGCCCTGGTGTCCGGGCACCGTTTCTTCGTTGGCCGCCTTTCGTTCGCGCACCACTTCCCGCACGGGCAACCCGAACTGCCGGGCAAATTCCTGGTCGCGCTCGTCATGTGCCGGCACGGCCATGATGGCGCCCGTGCCGTAGCCCATGAGGACATAATCCGCGATCCAGATCGGAAGCGCTTCACCATTCACCGGATTGATGGCGCTGGCGCCGGTGAAGACGCCGGTCTTTTCCCGCGCAAGATCGGTGCGCTCAAGGTCGGATTTTGAGGCAACTTTTTTCTGATACTCCTCGACCGCCGCGCGTTGCTCTGCGGTCGTAATCCTGGGAACAAGCGGATGCTCGGGAGAGAGGACCATGTACGTCGCGCCGAAAAGCGTGTCGGGACGCGTGGTAAAGACGCTCACCTCGCTGTCGCCGCCCGGAATCTGAAATCTGACTTGCGCGCCTTCGCTGCGGCCGATCCAATTTTTTTGGAGGAGCTTGATGGATTCCGGCCAATCGAGTCCGTCGAGTCCCTCAATCAACCTTTCGGCAAATGCCGTGATGCGCAGCATCCACTGGCGAAGTGGACGTCGCTCCACCGGAAACCCCCCGACCTCGCTTTTTCCATCCACGACTTCCTCGTTGGCAAGCACGGTGCCGAGTTCGGGACACCAGTTCACCGGCATTTCGGCCACGTAGGCGAGACGCACGCTGTCGGGATCGCTCCCGGTGAATGTGGAAATCGGCTCGGCCTTCCTTGTCTGCGGATTGAACCACGCGTTGTAGAGCTTGAGAAATATCCACTGCGTCCAACGAAAGTATCCGGGATCCGTCGTGCCGAACTCGCGGTCCCAATCGTAGCTGAATCCGAGTGCCTGAAGCTGGCTGCGGAATTTTTCGATGTTGCGTGCCGTGGTCACGCGCGGGTGCTGGCCTGTTTTAATGGCAAACTGCTCGGCCGGCAGCCCGAAGGCATCCCATCCCATCGGATGCAGGACGTTGAATCCCCGCATGCGGTGATGGCGCGCCAGGATGTCCGTCGCCGTGTATCCCTCGACATGCCCGACATGCAGTCCGTCACCACTCGGATACGGGAACATGTCCAGGATGTAATATTTCGGACGCGAGGGATCGAAGCCGGGATCTCCGGGATTGGACGCCTGGAAAGCCTTTGAGGAAACCCAGTGCTTCTGCCACCGGGATTCGAATTCAGTGAACGGAAATTGCTTGCGCTGCGTGGACATTGTAGGAATCGGCGACTATGCCAGACCCAGCCGCTCCTGCAAACTCATTGCTCGTCTCGACGCGCAATGCCCACAAAGTCCGGGAAATCCGGGCCATCCTCGGCGACGGCCTGCACATTGACGATCTGAGTTGCCTGCCGGATCTCCCGATGGTCGAGGAAACCGGCGCGACCTTTGAAGAAAATGCCACCCTCAAGGCACTTGCCGCCTCGGAGTTTTACGGGGGATGGGTGATCGCGGACGACTCCGGTCTGGAAGTCGCCGCCCTCGGTGGCGCCCCCGGCGTTCATTCGGCGCGGTATGCCGGGGAACCTTCCAACGATGCCGCCAACAACGAACTCCTCCTGCACAATTTGCTCCCATTTCACGGGGAGGAACGCGCGGCGAGGTTCCGGTGTGTGATTGTTCTTGCCCGCAACGGGGCGAAGCTGGCCGCCTTCACCGGGATCGTCGAGGGCCACATCCTCCCCGCCCCACAGGGCGCCGGAGGCTTTGGATACGACCCGCTCTTTGTTCCCCGGGGCCATTCGGATTCCTTTGCCCAATTGGGCGATGACATCAAAAATTCCCTCAGCCATCGCGCCAGGGCACTCCGCAATCTCTCGGCTTGGAACGGATGCGGGGCGTTTGGCTGAAGGGATCATAAGACGGGATGTAAATGGATATCCCGACAAAATCTGATTAAGAAACTGGCGGCCCCTATCGCCCGCGCTCTTGCGGTAGCAACAATCGAGGAGGGGGATATTATTGCGCTCCGTGACGCGGACTTTGATCCGCTGCCGAGGCTCGGCAAACTACTGATCTGCAACGAAATGGCGCAGCCATGAGGAGTCGAACCTCAAACCTTCTGATCCGTAGTCAGATGCTCTATCCAATTGAGCTATGGCTGCGTGAGGAATTCGGGCATTCAACAGGAAAGCGGGGGGCACGTCAAACGGGAAATGACAGTTTTACCCCAAGGGGGGGCCTCCCGGGGACTGGATGTCATTTTTTTCGGGCAAGTTTCCCATGCTGTGCGATAATCCCGATTCCATTACCATTGCCACCTGTGGACCAACCCATACTTTTCGATATGAGCCAACTCGTCATCTACCTTGTCTTCGGCATCATCCTTGTCATTGGATTGGTGCTCGTCATCATCCTCGCCAACTTTTTCGGCGTCTGGCTGCGCGCAAAGATCGCCGATGCACCGGTCCCGTTTTCCAAGCTCATCGGCATGCGCCTGCGAAAGGTTCCTGTCGGCATGATCGTGGACAGCCGGATCACTTCGGTGAAGGCGGGCATTCCGCGGGAAACCGATTATTTGGAAGCCCATTATCTCTCGGGCGGCAATGTTCCGCATGTCGTGCTCGCCCTCATTGCCGCCGACAAGGCGGGCATCAAACTCGACTTCAACCGCGCCTGCGCGATTGACCTCGCGATCAAGGGAACGAGCAAAACCGTCCTCGAAGCCGTCCGCACGAGCATCAATCCCAAAGTCATTGACTGCCCGAATCCGGCGACCGGCAAAACAACCATCGACGCGGTTGCCCGCGATGGCATCGGGGTCAAGGTCCGCGCCCGCGTCACCGTGCGCTCGAATCTCGACCGCTTCGTCGGAGGCGCCACCGAGGAAACAATCATCGCCCGTGTCGGCGAGGGCATTGTCACTTCGATCGGCTCGGCGGTTTCCTACAAGGACGTGCTGGAAAACCCCGACCGGATCTCCAAGACCGTTCTCCAGAAGGGCCTCGACAGCGGGACCGCTTTTGAAATTTTGTCGGTGGACATTGCCGATGTGGACATCGGCGACAACATCGGCGCCAAGCTCCAGGCCGAGCAGGCCGAGGCCGACAAGGTGGTCGCACAGGCCAAGGCGGAAATGCGCCGCGCCGCCGCTGTCGCCAGCGAGCAGGAAATGAAGGCCCGCACCCAGGAAATGCGCGCGAAAGTTGTCGAAGCCGAGGCCCAGGTCCCCCAGGCCATGGCCGAAGCCTTCCGCAGCGGGAACCTTGGCATCATGGACTATGTGAAATTGAAAAACATCCAGTCCGACACCACCATGCGCGAGAGCATCGCCGGCCAGGAACGCCAACCCGGCCATTGAGGTTTCCCGCGTCCACCTTCGGACGTCCCCGTCATGGAACAACTCGTCATCATCGCCATCGTGGGTCTCATCAGCCTTGTAAATTGGCTGATCAAACGCTCTGCCGAAGTGCGCGAGGAACGCCGTCTGGAACGCCTGCGCAAGGGAATCCCCGAAGGCGACCCTTACCACGCCGACGAAACGACCGGAGAACATCCCACGCCACCCAGTCCGCCGATCGGAAATCCCTCCCCCGACATGCGCCGCCTCCTGGAAGCCCTCGGGCTCCCGGCGGATGGCGAGATTCCCCTCGAACCGCCCTCACAGGAAAATTTTCCCCCCGAACCGTCCCCACCTCCGCTGCCGCCTTCTCCTCCCCGGCGTAAGGCTCCGCTGCCCCGGTTCGAAAATCCCAAGCCTGCGGAAATCGCTCCGTCCAAACCGGAAGTCGCGTCCCCCCTCATACGGACATTGCATTCCCAGGGCGGACTCCGCCAGGCCATCCTCCTCCGCGAAATCCTCGGCCCCCCAAAAGCCTTTACGACCTGATCCCGGTCTCTCCACACCGGATCCCAAGTCGCCGGAGAGCACTCCGCCAAGAAATGCCTCCTCGATCAGAAAATGTTGCCGCATCACGGCGAGGGTCGAATACCAGGCGATCATGTCATACGCTCTCCCCCAAATGGGGAGGACTCGCATCCGAAAATGGACCAGACCTCCGCCTCCAACCGGAGGCACCGTGACGGGAACACCACAAAAAAATTGGGAGAAGCTGGTTGGAGCTTCTCCCAATTTGATTTTGCTATCCGTTGAAAACGGATCGCGGGTTATTTTTTCTTGGCGGGTTTTTTCTTAGCAACGGCTTTCTTGGCCGGGGCTTTCTTGACCGCCTTTTTGGCTACGGCTTTCTTGGGTGCCGCTTTTTTGACGGCTTTCTTGGCCGGGGCTTTCTTGGCAGCTTTCTTTTTTGCTACTGGCATTTAATATCCCCCCTTTCTCTCCGCATTGCGGGAAATTGGTGTGTGAACATCTTGTGAATAAGTCACTCTTCGCTGTGAATAAGTTACTGAATGACGCCCGTCAACAATTATTCACAAATTTTCTTGATTTTTTTTGGAGGTCTTTTTATGGCGCCGATTTTTTTCCGGGGAGATTTTCACGAGGGCGTCGGCTGCCTGCGCGATTTCCTCGACATTCCACAAGCGTCCGAGCCCCTCGTATCCGCAGGCGAGGAGGCCCTCTTCGGGGCCGATGAATTTTGCGCCGCGCGATTTGAGGCGTGCGACATTTTCCTGCGTGGCGGGGTGCATCCACATTTTCCCATTCATCGCCGGCGCGATGAGCAGGGGCGCGAGGGAGGCGAGGGCGATCGATGTGAGCGCATCATCCGCGATGCCGGCGGCGAGCTTCGCGAGGAGGTTTGCCGTCGCGGGGGCGATGAGCAAAAGATCGGCGCGATCCGCGAGTGCGATGTGTCCCGGATTCCAGGAGGCGTTTTCCTCGAACACGCCCGTGGTGACGGGGTTGCGGGAGAGGGTCAGAAACGTCAGTGGCGTGATGAACTCGGCGGCATTCTTCGTCAGGACGACATGGACATCGTGTCCGGCTTTTGTGAGGCGGCTTGTGAGGTCCGCCGCCTTGTAGGCCGCGATGGAACCGCTGACGCCGAGAAGGATGGTTTTCATGGTTCGGGAATGATCAGGCGGCGGCTGAGGTAGC
Organism: Chthoniobacterales bacterium; assembly: GCA_014879575.1. Lineage (GTDB taxonomy): Bacteria > Verrucomicrobiota > Verrucomicrobiia > Chthoniobacterales > Terrimicrobiaceae > QYQL01. Next base: position 17,723 of record JACSRU010000152.1, read on the forward strand.
GTTCCGCGCGCATCACGGCGCGAAATTTTTCGATATCCTCCTCCATGGATCCGCTGATGATCGTGTAACGATAGTCGCGCCAGTGTCGCATTTCTGCGGCGGCATTCCGGAGGCGCATGGTGATCTGGTCCTCGCTCTCCGTGCCGCGACGGCGGAGTCTGTGGGCGAGTTCCTCAAGGCCCGGGGGCATGATGAAAACATCGGCCAGCGCCGCGGCGATGACCGGATCCGGGCAGCTCCGAATGCTGGCCGCGCCGGTGGTGTCAATGTCGATGAGCACATCCACCCCCTTGGAAAGATTTTCGAGGACCGTGGTCCGGAGGGTGCCGTAAAACCTCCCGTGAACTTCGGCGTATTCCAGAAAGTCCCCGGCGGCGATGCGCGCCTGAAAATCGTCGGGCGCGAGAAAGAAATAGTCCTCGCCATCAATTTCGCCCGTGCGCGGCGGACGCGTCGTGCAGGAGACCGCGTAAACGAAGTCCGGCTTTTGACGCAGGGCGGTCGTGAGGGTCGTCTTGCCGGCTCCGGAGGGAGCGGACAGAACGAAGAGGATTCCCGAGCGGTGGATTTTATTCAATGTTGGCAAGTTGTTCGCGGATTCTTTCCAGTTCGGCCTTGGCGTCAATGGTCAGCCGGGCGAGATCCGCGTCGGAGGATTTCGAGCTGATCGTGTGGAACTCGCGTCCGAGTTCCTGCGCAAGAAACTCGAGGGTGCGGCCGACGGGGCCACTGGCGGCAAGTTTTTCGCGAAACTGGGCGACGTGGCTTGCCACGCGATCCAGTTCCTCCGTGATGTCTCCGCGTTCGGCGAGGAGGACCACTTCGGTGAGCAACCGGGGATCATCGGACGCGATGCCGATTCCCGCGCGGGCCACACGCTTCAGGAGGGCCTCCCGTTGGTGGAGGGTCGCCCGTTGCGCGAGGGGGGGGATTTTTTTTGCAATTCCGGCGAGTTGTTTGATCGCCTTTTCCAGCACGCCGCGCAAGGCCCGGCCTTCGCGGGTCCGCGTTGCGACCAAGCCATCCAGGGCCTGATCCAGAGCCTCCAGCACAACCTCCCTCACTCCCTCCCCGGAAGGCTCTGCCGATCGGACAACTCCCGGCGCATGGAGGACATCGGCCATCGTGATCTCACCCGGGAGATGGAGGGTTTGCTGAAGCGCGCGGGCCTCGGATAAAAATGCCGCCGCGCGGGTGCTGTCGAGAACTCCTCCGGCGGCACCCTTCGCATGGAAAAGCGTGAGGTTGACCTGCACGCGTCCGCGCGCCACGCGTTCAAGTGCCCGTTCGCGAACGAGGGGTTCCAGCCAGGAGGCTCCGCGCTCGGCGTGAAAGACGATCTCAGCCGTCTTGCGGTTTACGGAAAAACACTCCACGACGGCGGTCCACGTCTTCGTCCGGGCTTCCCCCCGTCCGTGTCCTGTCATGCTAATCATCGCAAAAAACTATCCGCCCCGCACGGCCCGTGTCGATGGAGAAACACGCGAGACGCGCCATCCCCCGCCAACCGCCCACGGACCAGACGGAGCTGGTCCCTCCAGGGCAGGGCGTCTCTTCTG
>JACSRU010000010.1 GCA_014879575.1 Chthoniobacterales bacterium
ACGGCAGGCGGTCATTGGCAAGGCATTCAGAATCCTCCCACGCGACAGGGGTTGTAAAATTGTGACTTCATTGGCTCGATCCCGCGGACGGGGCAAATTCGCGCATTTCCATGAATGAAGTCGCATTTTTATGGCGGGTCCGTTGTGGAGTTTGGACAAAGCCTCCGGAATTCTGGTAGAAGCTCCGCATGCTCACCCGTGTCTTCTCCGCTGCCATCCAAGGCGTCGATGCCCTCGAAGTGGAAATCGAGGTCAATACGGGTGTGGGAGACCCAAAGATCGTGGTTGTCGGCCTGCCAGACGCCGCCGTCAAGGAAAGCAAGGATCGCGTCACAACCGCCATTGCCAACAGTGCCTTCCGATGGCCGCGCGAACGCACCACCATCAACCTTGCTCCGGCGGACATCAAAAAAGAGGGTCCGAGTTTCGATCTGCCGATTGCGATCGGCATGGTGGCCGCCGCGCAGCATGCGGAGCTTCCCCGGTTGGAACGTTGCTATGTTGTCGGTGAACTCGCGCTCACCGGGGAAATCCGTCCGGTCAAAGGCGCCCTTCCGATAGCGATTGAGGCCCGCAATCGCGGAAAGAAGGCCGTTCTGCTCCCGGCGGCCAATGCGCCGGAGGCCTCGATTGTGGAAGGCATTTCCGTCTATGGCGTCCGGAATCTGCGTGAGGCCTACGAGTTTCTGAGCCGGCAGAAAGAATTGTCGCCGGTTCCCGGCGATGCGGCGGAACATCTCGCGCACGGACGAACTGATGAGGGGGATTTTTCCGAGGTCAAGGGGCAGCTCCAGGTCAAGCGCGCCATCGAAGTGGCGGTGGCCGGAGGACACAACATCCTTTTCATCGGTCCACCGGGATCCGGCAAGAGCATGCTGGCAAAGCGGATTCCGACCATTATTCCGCCCATGACGCTCGAAGAGGCGATTGAGACGACAAAGATTCACAGCATTTGCGGATTGCTCAACGAAAAGAATGCCTTTGTGGCCATTCGCCCATTCCGCTCACCGCACCACACAATCAGCGACATTGGCCTGCTCGGCGGCTCCACGAATCCGACCCCCGGCGAGGTCAGCATCGCCCACAACGGAGTGCTTTTTCTCGATGAACTTCCGGAGTTTCGCCGTTCGACGCTTGAGGTCATGCGTCAGCCCCTGGAGGATGGCTGGGTGGTCATATCGCGTGCGGCGGGGACGATGACCTTTCCGGCGGACTTCATGCTTGTCACCGCAATGAACCCCTGTCCGTGCGGGTATTTTGGCGATCCTGCCCGCGAATGTCGCTGCTCGCCGGCGCAGGTCGAGCGTTACCGCTCGCGCATTTCCGGACCGCTTCTCGATCGCATTGACATCCATGTTGAAGCGCCCGCCGTACACTACCGCGAACTCTCGAGCACCGCTCCCGCCGAATCCTCCACCGACATCCGCGCGCGCGTCATTGATGCCCGAGCCCGGCAGAAAGCCCGCTTCTCATCCGGAAAAAAGACCGCCTGCAATGCCCGGATGGGACATTCCCAGATCAGGAAATTCTGCGCGCTTGAGAGTTCCGGACAGGAAATGCTGCGTCACGCCATGGAGGATCTCCAGCTCAGCGCCCGTGCGTATGACCGGATCCTCAAAGTCTCGCGCACGATCGCCGACCTCGCCGGCGCGGAAAAAATTGATTCCCTCCACATTGCGGAAGCCATCCAATACCGGACACTGGATCGCAAACTTTGGGTCTGAGCGCCGGTGAAAAAAAGTGCCAGCCCCCCTTTTTCACAAGGTCTGAGCCGCACAGCACCTGCTCTCTCAAACGGAAAAGATTTCTCCTTTTGGCAGGTTGTTGTTGCTAGAGCGGCGATTTTCGCGAACATCCCGGCATGTCCAAATCCGTTCCGATGCGTCCGCGGCTTGCGCCCAAGGCCACGCGATCCTTTGCCATCGTTGCCAGCCAGTATAACCAGCAATTCACCCAGCCGCTGGTGGACAACGCCTACCGCGAACTCACGAGCCTCGAGCCGGGAGCGACGATCAAGCTGATTTCCGCGCCGGGCTCCTTCGAGGTTCCGTTGCTCGTCCAGGCGGCCGCGGAACTCAACCGTTATCAGGCGATCATTGCCCTCGGACTCATTCTCAAAGGCGAGACCTCTCACGACGAACTGATTGCGCAGGGCATTACCCGTTCCCTGCTGGACATCTCGCTGGCCCACAGGGTGCCCGTGATTCATGGCGTGCTCCTGGTCGCGAACGAGAAGCAGGCGCGCGCCAGGTGCATCGACCCGGAACTCAACCGCGGAGTCGAAGCCGCCCGCGCCGCGGTGGCCGCCGCCCGCGCGCTGCTCGATATTAAGTAAGCTCATGGGAGTCCGACGAGATGCCCGCGAAGCCGCGGTCCAATACCTCTACCAACGGGAAATCCAGGAGGACGAGAGCGACGCCCTCCTCGCCGACTTCTACCGTCTGCGCGGGCTCAGCCCAAGCGCACGAAAATTTTGCGAGAGCCTTCTGAAAGGCTGGATGGAACACCGGACGGAAATCGATGCGGTCATCCGCGAACATGCCCGCAATTACGAATTTTCCCGACTCTCCGCCGTGGACAGAAATGTCCTCCGGATCGCCTGTCAGGAATTGTTGTTCTGCGCCGACATTCCGCCCGCGGTCGTGATCAATGAGGCCATCGAAATCGCCAAAAAATTCAGCACCGAGGAGTCCGGGAAATTTGTGAACGGCCTCCTCGACAACATCCGGAAGGCCCGGCGGAAGTCCTGATCCCATGGCGCTTGGTTTTCTCAAATCCTTCGTCCAGAAATTCTCCTCGCGCCCGGTGGATTGGGACGAGTTGGAGGAAGCCTTGATCCGCGCGGATTTGGGCGTTCCGATGACGCTAAAAATTCTGGACACTCTGCGGGTCAGAGGAAGTTCGGTGACCGGCGAGACAGCCGCTGCGGTGGCGCGGGAGGAAATTCTCCAGGTTCTTCCGGCGGTGCTTCCTCCGCTGCGGCCGCTCCCCTCGAAACCCAAGGCGATTCTGGTTGTCGGGGTGAATGGAACCGGAAAAACCACCTCGTCCGCGAAGTTGGCCCATTGGTTCAAATCCCACCGCCACACCTGCCTGCTCGTCGCAGCCGACACCTTCCGCGCGGCGGCGATCGAGCAGTTGGATTCCTGGGGACAAAGGCTTGGAATCGATGTCGTCAAAAGCCAGTATCAGGGGGATTCTGCGGCCCTCTGTTACGATGCCTGGACGAGTGCCCACAAAAAGAACGTCGAATTCCTGATCTGCGACACCGCCGGCCGCCTGCATACGAAAAATCATCTGATGCAGGAACTCTCGAAAGTCGCCCGAACCCTCGCCAAGCATGACGAGGAGGCACCCCATGAAAAATGGTTGGTCGTGGACGCGACCACCGGCTCCAACGCCCTTGTGCAGGCAAAGGAATTCCATCAGGCCATCGGCCTCACCGGCCTGATCATGACCAAGCTGGATGGAAGCGGCAGGGGCGGTGTCGCCGTGGCCATCCAAAACGAACTCGGCATCCCCACCCGCTTCGTTGGAACCGGTGAAAAGCCCGGAGACTTTGCCCCCTTCCAGCGCGAGACCTTCGTCTCACGAATCCTCTAACCCCACCGGGCGTTTGGAAAATTTCCCCGACATCTCGCATGCCGTCCGGCACACGACGAAATGCGCCCACTTTTCCCTGCCCGGTGAAAAATTGTTTCTTCCGCCCATCCACAGGGTTGTCAAACCCCTCCGCCTCGTTTACGAATGGCCCCTCGCATAAAAAGGGATGGGTGGCAGAGTGGTCGATTGCGCACGCCTGGAAAGCGTGTGTACCGAGAGGTACCGGGGGTTCGAATCCCCCCCCATCCGCCAAATCCGCGAAGCGGATTCAAAAGGTTTGCCGGGGGATGAGAACGAAGTTCGACT
>JACSRU010000030.1 GCA_014879575.1 Chthoniobacterales bacterium
CAAATTGGAATACGCCCACCCGGGAAAGACCATCCTCGAAAGCGTCGTCTTGCCGGCCTGACGCGGCCCCAGGATCATTACCACGGGATACTCTCCCACCAGGGCAACCAACTCCGAAGCAATCTGACGCGTGAACATGCCAGCGGAAAAACGCGTGCATTATCGGACTTCAAGTCCTTATTTGCATGAACAAGGGCGATTCTGCAGCTATCCGCAGAATGTTGTTTCGGTGAATCAGGCTCCCGCAGAGGCGTTTGAACAATGGGCAGATTCCGGATGCCAGAACCGACAAGCCGACCCATTCGAGGGATTGATCATGTTGGCTCGATTTGGTTTTTCCGTACCAGACGCTCGTATTGCTTTGGAGAAAGGCCATGCATGGCCTTGAATGCCTGTGAAAAGGATTGAATGGAGGAAAAACCCAACCGGGTGGCGATATCTGTCACATTGGCTTCCTGATTTCGAAGCATTTTCCTAGCATATTCCATACGCCACATCCGGGCATACTCGGCGAGACTTCTTCCAGTGTATTTCTGGAATCTCCGCCGAAGGACGCTGTCCTTCAGATGAAGTGCCCTGGCCATGCCAGACAGAATTGACAAGTCAGTCGGATTTTCGAGGTATTGGTGTACGGATTGGAGCAAGGCGAGGCGTTCAGGATCTTCCGTCGGCAGGGAGTTTCGGCTATCCGGAATCATCGGGGCCTGCGTTAAGGAAAGAAGCAAACGGCTCAGATGATAGGATGCTTCCAAACCAGCGTGAGCCCGTCCGTAGCTTTGAAAGAGCTCCTGCAGGATGTCAGTTTCATTCTTCCTCAAGCACCGGGGTGCATCCTTCAAACACTCGATGCCAACCGCATTTTTCAGATCGAATGTGATAACAAGCCATCCGCCCGAGCCCTTCGCGCTGCAAGACTCAACATGTCTCTCGTGAAACTGATGCGGAAAAATGAGAACGCATTCGTCGGGGTTCAAATAAACCCCTTGCCCGGCAATATTCAGATGCATGGGACAATCCACGGCCACGCCCAGCACGTAACGGGAATGGTAAAATCCATATCCCGCAACGTTGGGCTCTTCATGGGCATGTCTTTGAAAAATCAAGATGCTGTCCGGCACCAATCCCGAATGAATGCGGATGCCTTTGTCGAAATCCAAGGGAGGCATCCATGTCTGAACAGTCTCCCACAGACGCCGCATATCAGAGGTTGATTTTTTCGTATTTTGGTTCCTCACAGGTCCACTTCTGACGAAATCTTCGAAAAACTCAAAGGCAAACAATCGAAGGGGCAAACAGCAAGGCGAATGTCAAAAATATTCAATTCGTAAAAAATTGCATTTTTTTGTTGCGCCGTTCTGCTTTTCTGTCAGATTTCCACCGTGCCCATCTCCTGCCTGCGTCGTATTGAGAGGAAACCTGAGGAAGTCTTTAGGCTTTCTTCAGGCTCCACGGTCGATGCGAGGTTTTTCAACGAATTTCTTCCCATGCCCTGATCCCACTCGCGCTTTTCCAAGGAACATACCCCCACATCAACTCCACCCTCATCATGAACACACATCCATCAAGATCGTTTGGCAAATTGGCTCCGCTTTTTTGCGGAGCAATCCTCGGCATCTCCTCTCCTCTCACCGCCCAGACCATTTGGAAAGGAACCGGGGGAACCGGCGGGGACGGGAATTGGAACACAGCGGCTGAATGGAGTGCCGGGATTCCATCGGCGAATACGGCAAGATTCCAAGTGGACGGAACCTATACCTCTGCAACTGCGGTGGTTGGCGTCACGTCCAGCCCAACCACAGCAAATGGGGTGGAAGTCGGAAAGGGCAAAACGGTTACACTGAACCTTTCCGATACCGTTGCCCTGAACGCTGCAGGAGGAAACTCCCGGATCGGAGCCATTATTGGAACAGGCACAGGAGCCGCAAACCTCACTGTTTCCGGTCCGGCTTCCGGTTCGGCTTCCATGGATTTTTCGCGATTTGATGTTGTGGTGGGCAGTTCTTTGACCTTCACGGGTAGTCATCTCAGCGTCACCAGTTCGGGGGATTCATCCGTTGGCCGTGCGACAGACGCAACAGGAAATGGAAACAGCATGAGCATCCTTGATGGGGCAACCTTCACATCCGTCAGTTCCGGTGCTTTGGCAATCGGTCGCGACGGATCAAGCAGCAATAACACCGTGCTGGTTTCCGGGACAGGCTCTACTCTGAGCGCAAGAGGAATCGCGGTTGGTACTGCCGGTGCCAACAGTGGAAACTCTTTGAAGGTCCAAAATGGCGGCAAGGTCACTACGACGCTTGCTGCGGCGGCAGGCGGTACGGGAACTGGGGCCAATTCGAACTATTACGAAGCGACTGGTGCAGGCTCCGAAATCATTTTTGGAAACAACTTTTCTCTTGGAGATTCTGCGGGCACGGCGAACACAGGCGGCAACTATCTGCGAGTCGCAAGCAATGCGATTGTCCGGACATCCTCAGCGATGACCGTTTATTCCTACAATGACAGCGGCGCGAACTCTGGCTCCAACTATATTAAAGTGGATGCCGGGGGCACCCTGACCTCGCAGAGCAGCATTACGGTAAATAACAAGGCTCTGCTTCAATTGGCGGCCACTGGTGCAATCGAGGGACGAACCACGGCGGGCGTACCATCGCCGGCAACCATCAGCATACAAAATGGCGGACGTTTTGAAGCTGCCGGATCCGGACTCGGCGCAAGTACCACGGTGACGACCACTGTCGCGTCCGGAGGCAAATTTGCTGTGGGATTGACCGGAGGCACGGCCAGCACGCTCACTCTCGTGAATACGAATTCGAAAGTGACTCTCCAAACTGGAAGCATCTTGGAAATGGGTGTTTTTGGAGCAGCTTCCAACGACCAGATCGCATTCAGTGCCGCCAATATCCTGACTGTTCAGACAGGCATCACTTTCAAGCTGACTCTGGAAGGATATACCCCGGTTTCGGGTGACAGTTGGAATTTCATCACGGGTTCCGGCTTCGCGACTGGTTCTGACACGAATCTTGCCAGCGCAACCTTCGATCTTCCCACACTCTCGGGAGGACTGAGTTGGGATACCAGCAATTTTAACTCGGGGGGAGCCTGGGAGATTGCTGTTGTCCCGGAACCTTCGATTTTTACATTGGTTGGTGGTGCATTGGTCCTGTTGACACTTCGGCGTCGCAGGTCTTAGCCCGCTTCACAGGGTGTCAGTGAGAAGTGCCTTCGACACCAAACGTTCAATGTCGAAAAGCGGACGTTTTTTATGAGACTCAAAGACAGTCCGGCTGGCTTTACCTTGGTTGAACTCATGGCGTCGATCATCATTCTTACCATTCTTGCGGTGTTGATACTCTCAGGGATAAAGAACGTGCAATCGTCAGCGCGATCTGCTGCCTGCATTTCCAACCTGCGTTCCCTCGGAGTCGGCTTTGCGTCTTATGCCTCGGAAAACGACGGACTGTTTCCGACTTCTTCGACCGGAGGTCCCTGGCCAGAAAAAATTGCCGCCTATGTTCCCCGGAAAAATTTTTTCTGTCCGGAGGCTGTTGCGTTGGAAAAAACTCAATCCGTAGTCACCAGCATTAATACCGATAAAACGTGGAGCGACAGCATGACCCGCGTGAGTTACGGTTACAATTACCGCTACTTGGACCCGGAATTTGGAAGTGGCTGGACGATTCCGCGACCTCGAGAACAGATAACATTTTTATCCCTGTCCCGCATGGGGAGTGTCGTTGTTCTCGCTGATGCAGGACGACTAAACACGGAGAAAACGGGAGGATGGGGGTTTTATGTCATGGAGCCACCTCACCTTCAATATTCCATGCCACTTCCCCGACACAGTAAACACGCAAATGTTCTCTGGGCTGATGGTCATGTGAGC
>JACSRU010000120.1 GCA_014879575.1 Chthoniobacterales bacterium
CCAGCGCCCCTTCGTCCGCCCCGCGAGGTATTTTTTCTGGCAGGTGTGGGCGGGAGCATTGACGCGATCGGGGTTCTTACCCTGGGAGGGTTGTTTGTCGCCCACATGAGCGGAAACTCAGCGGCCTTCGGTGCGGCCTTTGGCCAGGGGGATTGGTGGCGTGGTGTGCCCCATTTCCTGGCGATCCCGGTGTTCCTGCTGGGGTTGTTTTTCGGATATTTGTGGATTTTGAGTTCGCGGACCTACCGCCGCTGTGCGTTGTTGCTGGCGGCGGAAGCCTTCCTGCTGGCAGGGTTTGCCCTGCTCCTCCATGGCGGTGTCGGCATGGCGGCCGCCATTCCCGCCCTCTTGGCGATGGGGCTGCAAAATGCGGCCCTGCGCGAGTTGGGGCGTTCTTCTTTTCCGACAACCTATATCACGGGCGTTCTGGACAGAATGGGAAAATCGGCGGCACGTGCCGTGCTGGAGCGCGGAGGTCCGGCCCTTGCCGAGGTCCGCCAGGCCGGAACAATCTGGCTTGCCTACGCAATGGGCGCCGTTCTCGGGAGCGCGGGCTTGACCGCGCTTGGAACGAAAATCGTCTTTGTCCCGGTCGTCATCCTCGTGGCACTTGCCGGACACTTCGTCGGAATCGGCTCCCGGCGGGATGAACCCATCCCAAAGTGCGAATCCCCCCGCGACTAAAACCACTCCGGGGAGCGGAGAAGTCCCAACAACACACCCACGCGAAAAAAATTGAGTTGTGCGGGGTTGGCGGAGACGCCACGATTCGCTGCGGATTATGATTATTCAAAAGGCGCAGACGATTTTGTTTCAGGGCGACAGTATTACAGACGCGGGGAGGGATCGGGCGTCGGTCAAGGGGTTGGGCGGCGGTTATGCGATGATGGCGGCCTCCAGAATGCAGGCCCTGTATCCGGAACTCGGACTGACCTTTCTCAACAAGGGGATTTCCGGAAACCGGGCAAGCGATCTGGCCGGGCGGTGGAAGGAGGACTGCCTGGATCTCAAGCCGGACTGGGTCTCGATCCTGATCGGTGTCAATGACTGCTGGCGGCGGTATGACTCGAACTCCCCGACATCCGCCGAAGTTTTTGAAACGCACTATCGGGATATCCTGGAGCGTTCGAAGAAACACGGTATCGGAATCATCCTTTGCGAACCCTTCCTGTTGCCGTGTCCCCCGGATCGGGTGGCCTGGCGGGAAGATCTGGATCCCAAAATCCATGTCGTCCGAAAGCTGGCCCGGGAATTCGCGGCGGTCCTTGTCCCGTTCGACGGCGTGTTTGCCGCGCGGAGCGTCATTCAACCCCCCGATTTCTGGGCTGCCGACGGGGTGCATCCGACATCCGCCGGACATGCCCTCATGGCATCCGCATGGATTGATGCGGTCGTCTAAAAATCCGCCTGTTTTTTAATGCCCCCGTCAAAAGAACGACACCGGGGAGGATGTCGAAAAGGCACCCTCAAAAAAAAATTCAAAAAAATAGTTGCAAAGTTTTTTGGGATGTGAGATTCTGAACGCGTTCTGGGGGGAACAGCAGGCCGTCGTGGCATTCGTCGCGACGGCCTGCAATTTTTTTAAGTAGTAGATAGCAGATGGGGTCAGTCCCATAATTTATAATTTTTCGTTGCGGATCACATTTCGCACCAAACAGCGGAGGCTTCTCTACGGACGCGTGTCGGCGGGATGGCAAATGGCATTGCGCGCCGTGGCTCCGCCGGGTATTCTCCATGATCTATGGGAAGACAGTGGTTGCATGCAAAGCGGGAGGTCGCAAACCTCAAGAAGGGTCAGGTCGTTGGCAAGCTGGTCAAGGAAATGATGGTGGCCGCCAAGCTGGGCGGACCTGACGTCGAGGGCAATGCCCGGCTTTTTGCCGCCGTGGAAAAAGCCCGCAAGGCCTCGGTGACCCGGGATGTGATCGAGCGGGCGATCAAGAAGGGGGCGGGAATCGGCGGGGAGAAACTCGTGCTCGACCATCTGGTGTTCGAAGGCTACGCCCCCCACAAGGTACCGGTGATTGTCGAGGTGCTCACGGACAACAACAACCGCACGGCGCCGGAAATCCGCGTCCTTTTTAAAAGGGGACAACTCGGTGCGCCGGGCAGCAACAAATTTTTGTTCGACCACGTGGGGATCGTCGAAGCCCACCATCCGGGGGTGGAGACCGACCTCGAGGAGGCGGCCATCGAAGCGGGTGCCAATGATGTCGTGCCGCTCACCCATGCCGAGAACGACGATGTGCCGGAAGGCGTGGCGGGTGCCCGGTTTCTGACCGAGCGCACGTCCACCGCGTCCGTGTCGAAGTGGTTGTCTCAAAATGGCTGGACCGTGGTGACGAGCGAGCTTGGCTACGTGGCCAAGCAATTCCCGTCCCTGACCGATGAGCAGCGCGCCCAGGCGGGGGAGTTTCTCCAGGAACTCGAGGACCACGATGATGTCCACCGGGTTTGGGCCGCCGTGAAATAATGGAGGCCACAGCCATCCGGATCGTTCGGCGGCTGCGCGATGCCGGGCACGAAGCCTATTTTGCGGGCGGATGCGTGCGGGACCGGCTCCTTGGATGTCCCGCTTACGATATGGATGTCGCGACCAGCGCCCCGCCGGAGACCGTTCAAAAACTTTTCCCTAAAACTGTCGCCGTGGGAGCCCAGTTCGGGGTGATCGTCGTGCTCGAAGGGGGCTGGGAGTTCCAGGTCGCAACCTTCCGGGCGGATGGTGTGTATCTCGACGGGCGACGCCCGGAGGGCGTGACCTTTACGACAGCGGAAGGCGATGCGCGGCGCCGGGATTTTACGATCAACGGTCTTTTCTTTGATCCTCTCGAGGGAAAAATCCTGGATTTTGTCGGAGGCGAGGCGGATCTGAAGGCCGGGGTGATCCGGTGTATCGGCGAGCCCTCCGAGAGATTCGGCGAGGACAAACTGCGCCTGATCCGCGGCGTTCGATTTGCTGCGAAACTCGGGTTCCGGATCGATCCTCCGACCTGGGCCGCCCTCCGAAACCTGGCCCACACGATCCCGGGGGTGAGTGCCGAGCGGATTCGCGACGAATTGATGAAAATTTTCCTGCATCCGACGCGTGTGCGCGGCTTCGATCTGCTGGATGAGTCGGGTTTGCTGGAGATTCTGCTTCCCGAAGTGACCGGTTTGAAGGGCTGCGAGCAGCCGCCGGAATTCCATCCGGAGGGCGATGTTTTCGTGCATACGCGGCTGATGGTGTCGCTCCTTCCCGAGGAGGTTTCGATCCCCCTGGTCTTTGCGGTGCTCTTCCACGATATCGGAAAGCCCTCGGTGGCCCATACGGACGCAACCGGACGGATCCGCTTTAACGGACACGAAACCGCCAGCGCTCTCCTGGCGGAGAAAATTCTTGCCAGGCTCCGGTTTTCGAACGCGCAAACCGGGGAGATCCTGGCCTCCGTGAAGAACCACATGGCCTTCAAGGACGTGCAGAATATGCGGGTCGCCACGCTCAAGCGATTTCTCGCGCGTCCGACCATCGCCGACGAGCTCGAACTCCATCGGGTCGATTGCCTTGCCTCTCACGGATTACTCGACAACTACGAGTTTCTGCTCGCAAAACGGGAGGAATTTTCGCGTGAGCCGTTGATCCCGCCCCCGTTGCTGACCGGTCGGGATCTGATCGCCCTTGGGTGGACGCCGGGTCCGCTTTTCAAGAAGGTTCTGGATGCGGCGCAGGTCCGGCAGTTGGAGGGGATGCTGACCTCCCGGGAGGAGGCGCTCGAATGGGTTGCATCGCATGGGATTTTTTTGGAAAAAGGAGGAATTCCATGAGCACCCGCCGCATCATCCATGTTTCCCGTGAGGGGAAAGTTCTCGGTCAATATCCGCCAGAACAGCTGCCACCCCTGCTCGATTCCGGACATTTTCGGGAGAGCGACCTCTGTTCCAGCGAGGAACATCCGGACTGGATGCCGATGCCGCAATTTCTCAAAAAAATCGAACCGCCAAAATATACCCGCGCCCAGCCGAGTGAAAAGTCCTCCGGCGACAAGGACAGGAAGTCGCGGGCCGGGGGCTCCTCAAGACGCAACGCCCACGCCGGACACAATGCCACAGCCATATTAGCCGGCTGGGTTGCCTTCCTCCTGAGCGTGGCGATTCTTGTCGGCGCCGGATTCTGGATTGCCGGCCTTTATGCCGAAAATCACCAACTCGCCACCCGGCTCAACGAATTGGACGAAAAACTCGCCGCGAAGGAAAAAGAATACCAACGCCTTTTGTTTTCCAGCCGGGAGGTGGCGGAAGACGGCGTCATCCGGGGGACCGTCGCCCTAAGGAACGATGCGGGGAAACGGGTCGCCATGCCCGGCGCGCAAATTGCCCTCTTCTCACGAAAAGTCATTGAAAAATATCTCGATGAGCGGGCAGAGGCTCTCCGTGAACTCCCGGACAACACGACGGTGGATGGGAACTTGTTTTTTATGACGGACATGCCGCCCCCGCTCCAAAGCACCATGACGGATGCCAGCGGACGTTTTGAGTTTCCAATCAGAGAGCCGGGTGAATACGTGCTCTTCGCGCGTCTGAGTATTTTTTCCCAGGGAGGGTCCGGCATGCGGCTCTGGTTTGTGACATTCAACTCGCAGGATCCGCTCAACACACTTGTCAAAATCGACGAATCCAACGTCGTGCAACAGTTTGTTCCGGCTCTGATGGTCATAAGCGGACGATAGCGGACGGGGGAAGACCGCGACGGACACCGTATTTTTTCGGGATTTTTGCTGTGCAGAGCAAAAAGATTGGTGCATATGTCTGCGATCCATTTTTTGATCCAAATCAAATGATATCCACCACGACTGATTCCCCCTTTGCAGATCAAAACGGGCATTCCCATGCGCGGGAGAGCTTTTTTCGGAAGTATCTCTGGACTTACGACCACAAGATGATCGGGCTCCAGTATTTCTGGACGGCACTCTTTTTCCTCTTTATCGGGGGGGCCTTGGCACTGGCTGTGCGCTATCAGCTTGCGATGCCGGGATCGGTGGTTCCGGTCATCGGTCGTTTTTTGCCACAGACCATTGCCGTGGACGGAGCGATTATTCCCGGGGGCTACAACATGCTTGTGACGATGCACGCCACAATCATGGTCTTCTTTGTGGTCATGCCGATCCTGATCGGCGCCTTTGGAAATTTTTTGATTCCCCTGCAAATCGGAGCCGGGGACATGGCCTTTCCTCTGCTGAATGAGTTGAGTTACTGGCTATATGTTGTTTCAGGCTTCGTGATTTTGGGGGCATTTTTTGCCCCTGGCGGTGCGCCTGGAACCGGCTGGACCGCCTATGCTCCGCTCAGTGCCGTGGCCAGCTATAACGGAACGCAGGTTGGCCAGAGCTTATGGGGGATCGCGATTTTTATCAATGGGCTTTCCTCGATCGCCGGCGCGACAAACTATGTCACGACGATTGTCAATCTGCGGGCACCGGGGATGTCCATGTTCCGGATGCCCCTCACGGTCTGGTCGCTGTTTGTCACCGCGATCCTGCTGATTTTTGCCGTGCCGGTGCTTTCGGCGGCGGCTGCCATGCTCTTTGCGGATCTGAACCTTGGGACGAGCTTCTTCAAGCCGGCGGAGGGTGGCCAACCCCTCCTCTGGCAACATCTTTTCTGGTTCTTCGGGCATCCGGAGGTTTACATCATGATTCTTCCCGCGATGGGGCTGACGTCCGAGATCATTCCGGTCTTCTCCCGCAAGCCGATCTTCGGTTACAAGGCGATGGTCTATGCGATGATGGCGATCGGGGGACTGGGCTTCGTGGTCTGGGGGCACCACATGTTCGTCAGCGGAATGAACCTCACCCTCAGTGCGGCGTTTTCCCTTTCCACGATGGTGATTGCCGTTCCTTCAGCCATCAAGACCTTCAACTGGCTGGGAACGGTTTGGCGGGGCTCCCTGGAGTTTACGACGCCGATGTGCTTTGCGCTGGCCTTTGTCTCGATGTTTGTCATTGGCGGTCTCAGCGGGATTTTCATGGCCTCGACACCCGTGGATTTGTTCGTGCATCACACCTATTTTATTGTGGCGCACATCCATTATGTGCTCTTTGGGGGCAGCATTTTTTCCGTTTTTGCAGCCATCTATTTCTGGTTTCCCAAGATGTTTGGCCGGATGCTCAACGAATCCCTTGGCAAGCTCCACTTTTTGCTGACGTTCATTTTCTTCAATCTGACGTTCTTTCCGATGCACAATCTCGGACTGGGAGGAATGATGCGCCGCATCGCGGATCCGATGGTTTACCAGCACCTCCGCCAGCTTCAGCCGCTGAACCAAATCTGCACAATTGGCGCGATGGGACTTGGCCTGACCATGTTTGTCTTCCTCTGGAATGTCATTTACTCGCTTCGCAAGGGGCCGAAGGCGCCCGCAAATCCCTGGCACGCCAACACCCTCGAGTGGACGGTGCCCTCGCCCCCCGGGCATGGGAACTTTGAAAAGACCCCCACCGTCTATCACGGAGCCTACGAATACAGCGTGCCGGGGATCGTGGAGGATTACCTTCCGCAGAACGTGCCGGCCCCGGAACACGCCCGTCTGGAATCTCATTAGCCCAATTGGCGGATCGCATGGCACACCCAAAGACGGAATCCAGTCCCGGCAGAGCGGAAAAAATGCTCCACCTTTGGGCACTTTTGACGTTTTTCTCGACATTTCTCCTGCTCTTCAGCGGAGGGATTGTGACTTCAAAAAATGTGGGGATGTCCGTGCCGGATTGGCCGACAACCTACGGATACAACATGTTTTTGTTTCCGATATCCCAGTGGGTGGGAGGAATTTTTTACGAGCACAGTCACCGGCTCTTTGCCTCGGGGGTTGGGCTGTTGACGTTTGTTCTGGGGATCTGGATTTGGGTGGGGGACTCCCGGCGCTGGGTAAAAGTCCTGGGTGTTGCGGCGGTGGTTGCCGTTTGCCTCCAGGGATTGATCGGAGGGCTCCGGGTGACGCTCTACAAGGACGAACTGGGGATTTTCCATGCGCTTTTGGCCCAGACTTTTTTCTGCACAACAGGGATTCTGGCCGTGGTAACGAGTGGACGGTTCCGCCGCGGTGAGTGGGATGTTTATCATCCCGACCCGAAATTGAGGAACATGGTTTTGGCGACGACGGCACTGGTTTTCGTGCAACTCGGTCTCGGAGCCACGATGCGCCATGAACATGCCGGGCTGTCGATTCCTGATTTTCCGTTGGCCTACGGGCAATGGATTCCGGACACCTCGCCCCGTGCGATCGAGGCGATCAATGCCGTGAGGGTGGCGGATCATGAAATTCCGACCAACGCGCTGTATATCTGGGTGCAGATGGTTCACCGGGGGGTGGCCCTGCTCATTCTTTTTGGCACGATTGCGATTTACCAAAGGTGTGTGGTCGCCTCCCGATTGCGTGCCACAAAATTCTGGAGTGCCTCCTGGCTCGGCCTGGTTCTTGCTCAGATCGGTCTTGGCGCGTGGACGATCTGGTCAAACAAGGCGGCGGATGTCGCAACCCTCCACATGGCGATTGGAGCCCTGACCCTGCTCGTGGGGGCGATTTTTTCTTTCCGGCTTTGTTGGGCGGCGGGTGCGCGGAGATTTGAAATTCCCGAGCCCCGGATGCCTTCCGCATGGGCCTCGCGAATCGCATGAAATCGCTCGCCGCCATCCCTCAGGAAAAATCCGATTCGGTCTTCGGAGATGTGATGGTCCTGGTCAAGGCGCGTCTCTCCCTGCTGGTCCTCATAACCACCCTTGTCGGATTTCTGATTGGATGGCGGGGGCCTTTGGATTGGGTGCTTCTGACCGCCACCCTGGCAGGCACGGCGATGTGTGCGGGGGGGGCCGCCGCACTCAATCAATGGTGGGAACGGGATTTGGATGCCCTCATGAAGCGCACCCGCTCGCGTCCGCTGCCTGCGCAAAGAATGCAGCCGCTCGATGCCCTGCTCTTTGGGTTGTTTCTTTCGGTCACTGGCGTGGCCATCCTGGCCCTTTTCACAAATCTCCGGGCGGCCTTCCTGGCCTTCGCCACGATTGCCATTTACATCCTCGTTTACACCCCGATGAAGCGTCGGAGTTCGTTCAACACGCTCGTGGGTGCCGTGCCGGGCGCCCTGCCGCCCTTGATAGGCTGGGTCACAGCCCGGGGGAGTTACAATCTCGAGGGCAGCCTGCTTTTTGCGGTGCTCTGGTTCTGGCAGATGCCGCACTTCCTGGCCATCGCCTGGATGTATCGGGAGGATTATGCAAATGCCGGATATGTCATGATCAGCGGCAACGATCCGGAGGGGAGCATCACCTCCCGGCAGTCGCTGCTCTACACGCTCTGCCTTCTGGTGGTCACCCTTCTTCCCGGTTTGATCGGATTCAACTCGCCCCTGTATTTTTTTGTCGCACTCCTTCTGGGAGTTGTCTTTTGCGCCTTTGCCATGAGTTTTGTGTTTCACCGGGACCGGAACGCCGCCCGCAGGCTGTTTTTTTATTCGATCCTGTATTTGCCGCTCCTGTTGGGACTTTTGGTGGCGACCGTCCGATGAAAATATCCAACCTGCGTTTGCTCCTGATGTTGTGGGGATTTGCCCTGGCCCTGGCGGGCACGGTCATTTTCCTCATGATTTTGCGGGGCCCCTCCACAACCCTCTAAACCAACCTCTATGTCCACAGCCGTTCTCACTCACGAATCCCCCAGTCATTCCGGGGCCTCTCCGGCCACCTGCAAATTTGGAATGATCATTTTCCTGCTTTCGGAAGGCATGCTTTTTTCCGGGTTGATCGCCGGATATTTTGTTCTTCGCTGGGCGGCGGTCGGGTTCCCGTGGCAACCCGGCGCCGCTTGGCCAAGTGATCCTTCGCTCCCGCATCTGCCGGTCTTCCTGACATCCATCAATACGATTTTCCTCGTTTCCAGCAGCTTTACCTTTCACTTCGGTGAAGTCGCGGTGCAGAAGGGAAAATCCGGTCTCTGGTGGCTTGCGCTCACGATCCTTCTGGGCGCCACATTTGTTGGGATCCAGGCCGTTGAGTGGATGCACCTGTATCACGAGGGCTTGTGGTTCAACAAAGGCGGGATTTACGGTTCGTCGTTTTTTGTCATCACCGGATTTCACGGGCTGCATGTGTTCATCGGCGTGTTGCTGATCACGTGGTGCTTTCTGCGGCAACTCCTGACGCGTTGCTTCACGCCCCAGCGACATCCCGCGTTGGCGAACGTTGCCCTCTATTGGCACTTTGTGGACGTCGTCTGGATTTTCCTCTTTGTGTTGCTCTACTGGATTTGAGGCATGAAGCAGGTCATTGCCTTTCTGGCGGCTGTGACGCTGGCCGCCCTGGCCTTCTTCAGTCTGAAGGGGCGGCATCCCGACCGCATTGCCACCCACCTGGAGCCCATCGCGGATGTGCCGGAGTTCCAGTTGATTGATCAGACGGGGAAACCCTTTGGACTGGACGACCTCCGGGGAAAAATCTGGGTGGCCAGTTTTCTCTTCACGCGATGCCAGGGGCCGTGTCCGGTGATCAGTTCGCGCATGGCGGAACTGAATCAAAGCATCGCGCGCGCTGGGGAAGGGGTGAGGCTGGTGAGTTTTTCCGTGGATCCGGAATTTGACCAACCGGAGGTGCTTGCCGACTACTCCGCCAAGCTGGGGGCGGATCCTGCCCGGTGGAAGTTTTTGACCGGCAGCCGGGAGGACGTCGAGGACGTCGTGGTCAAAGGTTTGCTGCAACCTCTGGCAAAGGAAGCCGACGGAAGTCCGGCGCACTCCACGCGGATTGTTTTGGTTGATGGGGCCGGACGCCTCCGCGGATACCAGGATGGACGGGATTCGGAGTCGGTCCAGAAGCTTCTCATGGACATAGGCGATCTCCTGCGCGAGAATTCCCGGAGCACCAAATGAAGTTTGCACAAGTTCTCACCGCTGTTCTGCTGATCCACCAGACCGCAATGGCCTGCGTGGGATGTCGGGAACCGGGTGCCTTCGGTCCGAACGAGCCCCAAACCATCGTGGCGGGGATGGCCTTTTCGTGGAGTGTGCTCACCATGCTTGTCCTTGTCATTGTCGCCCTGTGCGGGCTCGGATTTTACATCGCAAAAACCTGCGCACGGGTTGATCGCGAAAACGGCACCCGATGACGGCCACAGATCTCCCGGCGGTAAATGCCGCGCTCAATGCCACATCCACCGTTCTTTTGCTGGCGGGATTCCTCTTCATCAAGACCCAGCACAAGGTGGCCCACCGCAATTGCATGGCGGGCGCCTTCCTCGTCTCCTGCGTATTCCTCACGACCTACGTGCTGCACAAATTTCTCGTGCATGGGGTCCATACCCCATTCGGGGGTGCCGGGCACTGGAAAACTTTTTACTACATCCTGCTGGCCACGCATGTGATCCTCGCGATGGGGATTGTCCCCCTCATTCTCATCACGATGACGCACGCGGTCAAAGCCCGTTACGAGAAGCACCGCGCCTGGGCACGCTGGACGTTGCCGCTGTGGCTCTATGTTTCCGTGACTGGCGTGCTGGTTTACTTTATGCTCTACAAATGGTTCCCGAAAACATAACTCCCAAAGGCATTGCGCATCCGGACGTGCTCGACGCGTTTGTTTTTGACGGTCGCCGGGGCACGCTTGTGCTGGCGATGTATGAGACGCGTCCCTGGACCGGTGGCGACACACAACTTTATCAGCTCCAGGAAAAGCTCAACGCTTATGCCTCCTTCATCCTGGATGGTGAGATGACCGAATCTTTTCCCCAATATGTCGGCCGCCCGGTGGAGATCCAGCTTCGCAGCAAATATGAGCCGGACGAGGTTGCGCTCCGTCTCCTGGCCAGTGCCCGCGATCAACTCGCCCTCCAACAGATCCCCCTCGAAGTGGTTCTGGCCGATGTCTTCGAGGATAGCGGACACGGATGCGGATGCGGTTCGGGTGGTTGTCAAAATTGAGCTGTCGCAAAACTCCTCCGGAGCGTCGTGGTTTTTGCGCGTCTGGCGCACGGGGATCCTGCCTTGGCGATTCCGCTCTACTTCAGAACGATCATTTCCGCATCAATGCCAATGATGGTTTGCACCCAGCGACGGACGTAGCCGGGTTGAAAAACGGGGATGTAGCTCGGATAGCTTACGTAGGACGTATTATTGCACTTCTTGCCACCGGAATTCACCGCCACCACCGGTCCCGGCACCGGAACCCAATCCATGCGCGGGGGAACCTGCGTATAGTTGACCCGTTCTTTGGAGTCCGTATTTTTGAGAATGACGGCATCCGCCCCGTTTGCCCGGGCATTGTAAATCATGCTCTCTCTCATGAATTTCCAACCAAGGTCAGAACGAAACGAGAGGCGACCGATGACCTTGTAGGGGCGGTCGGGAGCTTTCCCGAGGATGGGGATGACCGCCTTTTTCGTTTTGGGCGGATAGACATCCGTGGTGACCGGAAAGTAGAACTGGGATGTCGAAGAAACCGAGACACATCCCGAAATCCCCGCCAGGAGGCACAGGAACAGGAGATTTGCATAAATCCGTTTCATGGGCGTTACTATCATACAACATCTATGAAACTCAAATCTGCACTTATTGGGGCTGCCGTCTTGGTGACCTTTGCTGCGGGTGCGCAGGCCGGACCAGCCATCAGCGTATCCATCGGCACGGGGGGTGGGGGTTGCGTCCAGCGGCCGGTGGTCTGCCCTCCCCGGCCCGGTTGTCGCACGGCGTTTGTCCCGACCTATTGCGCACCGGTCGTCTTCTACAATCAGGCGCCTGTATTTAACGGAAACGTAACCCGTTTCAGCACGGTTTCCGGTTTTGTGAATGGCGGACAGGGTGTCATCCAGGTTGCCCGGCCGATCTATCCGGTCCAACCGGTGGTTATCCATCAAGGACCCGCCTTCCGGTGGCGTTGATTTCCCTCCCTGGCCTGTGGCGTCGGGGTTTGTGAGTGACGCCACAGGCCCCACCTTCTGCGGGATTCCGTTCATGCCTTCCGTCAATATCCCAGAAGCCGAAACGCGCACAAAGCCCGGCATGGCCGCACCCTGGAATGTTGTCGTTCACAACGATCCCGTGAACCTCATGAGCTACGTCACACACGTATTCCGAAAAGTTCTGGGATTTTCCAAAGACAAAGCCCGGCGGCATATGCTGGAAGTTCATCACAAGGGCCGTTCCATTGTCTGGACTGGAGGACGGGAAAAGGCCGAGTTTTATGTGTTGCAACTTCATTCCCACCTTCTCCTTGCCACCCTCGAACCCGCGCCGCAGGACTAAATGAAGCTCAACGCAAATGATGAGGGGGCGCTGGATTTGGAGGAAATTCCGCCCTTTCTATTTGATCTGCTCGAAGCCGTCCCCCGACGAGCCGGATCCCAGGATCCCCGGGTGGAAAACAGGTTCTATCCTGCCCCGGGCGAGGACGAGCAACTCCAGGAGGACTGGAAGTCCCTTGTGCAGCCGGATCTCCAAGAGGGCTTTTTTTCGGCCCGCGAGATCGTGATGGCG
This sequence comes from Chthoniobacterales bacterium, assembly GCA_014879575.1. Classification (GTDB taxonomy): domain Bacteria; phylum Verrucomicrobiota; class Verrucomicrobiia; order Chthoniobacterales; family Terrimicrobiaceae; genus QYQL01. The sequence continues at coordinate 12,489 of JACSRU010000120.1, forward strand.
GACCTGCGCCGCGCATCCGGGCATGGAGACGAATACAGGATGCAGATTCCTTCCAAACACATGGAGGCCTGGCTCAATGTGTTGAATCAAGCCCGCCTTGCCATTGCCGAAGAAAACCACTTCGGAGAAAAGGATCTCTCCGAGGACATTGTTCCGGATGCAGCGGATCCCCGATCGATGCTCCTGTTCCAGATCAGCTTCTACGGGTTCCTGCAGGAGTGCCTGGTGAAAATGCAGGAATGATTTGCGGGGATTGCGATTTCCGCCTGGGGGCGATGTTTGAAGCAAGGAGGGACGAGAGCGCAAGACGGTGAGGGCTCGGCATCGGAGGCAAGGCCGCCGGGTCGAAGGATTGCCATCCGGCACGAGGGCGGGCGGCGAAAACCTCCAGGCGAATTTTGTGGCGGGTCACGGTATGCCAGAGCGCGAAAAGAACCTTGCCTTCGGAAACTGCGGGCGGCAAAAGCCAGAGCCCCTTCCAGCGCGGTCCTGTTGACGGCACAAGGAAAATTCGCCCGTTCTTTCGTGCGAAGACCCGCAAATCCCGCTCATGGATCACCGGTTTCCGGGCAGCTTTCAAGGGGAGCTTCTCCGGGTTCCTTGCGAGACAGAATTTTTTCACCGGGCAGGCGGGGCAATCCGGGCGGCCTGCCTTGCAAATCAAGGCACCGAGTTCCATGAGTGCCGAAGCGTGCAGACATCCGTTTTCCTCCGGCAGGAGGGAGCATGCGGATTGTTCGAGGAAGCGCCTTCCCGAAGCGTTCGTGATCGCCTTTTGAAAATTCCTCAGCCGGGCCACAACCCGGAGGACATTCGCGTCCAGCACGGGCACGGGATGGTCAAACGCAAAGGCGGCAATGGCGGAAGCCGTATAGGGACCGATCCCCGGCAATTTGCACAGTTGGAGCGGATCCGACGGAATCCTCCCGCCCTGACTGGCGACGATTTCCCGGGCGGCACGCAGAAGGTTGCGCGCGCGGGAGTAGTATCCAAGGCCCTCCCACAGTTTGAGAACGCTCTCCTCGTCGGCCGCCGCAAGCGACCACACATCAGGAAAGGCCCGCATCCATCGTTCAAAGAACGGAATCACCGCCGCCACAGTGGTTTGCTGGAGCATGAATTCCGAGACGAGGATCGTGTAAGGATCTCGCGTGCGCCTCCAGGGGAGGTCTCGTCCCGTCCTGCGGAACCACGCATGGAGGGCCCGATGAAATTTCCCGCGTTCTTGTTTCGATATCATCTGGACACTGCCGGGGATTACGAACTGAATTGGCGCATGTCGTCAGCAAAAACTTTTCACACCCACACGGTTCCCCTCACTGCGGAGCAGGCGGAACACCTCCGCAAGGTCCTCAAGGAACAGGGCTACGAGTTTGAAACAAAACCCTACATGCTCTACGCGGCCAGAAAGCTCAAGCTGAACATCGCGGTTTACGAAAAAGGTCCCAAGGCCGTCATCCAAGGGAGGGGGATCGAGGATTTCATCACTTTTGTGCTGGAACCCGAAATCCTCGGCGAGGCGAAATTCGGATACGAAGAAGTCCACTCGCCAGAACTTTTTTCCCCGCACTTTGGTGTCGATGAGAGCGGAAAGGGGGACTTTTTCGGCCCCCTGGTGATCGCCGGTGCCTATGTGGACGCCACCCTGGCCAGGGCATTCCGCGAAGCCGGTGTGCAGGACAGCAAGGCGATCGGTTCGGATAAACGGATTCGCGATCTTGCCGAGGCCATCCGAAAATCCGGCGCTCCGCAGAGCGTCGTCACGATTGCGCCTCCGCGCTACAACGAGCTTTATCGAAAAATCGGAAACCTCAACCGCCTCCTCGCCTGGGGACATGCAAGGATCATCGAGAACCTTTGTGATCTCCGCCCGGATTGTCCGCGCGCGCTTTCAGACAAATTTGCCGACGCTCGTGTTCTTCATCGGGCTCTCATGGAAAAAGGGAGGAAAATCGTCCTCGAACAAAGAACCAAAGCCGAGTCGGATTTCGCCGTCGCCGCCGCTTCGATCCTCGCCCGGGAGAAATTTATCAACTGGCTGGAGGAGGCGGAAAAATCCACCGGTCTCAAGCTGCCCCGGGGAGCTTCCGCCGCTGTCAAGGCGGCCGGTCGGGCACTCGTCGAAAAATATGGACCCGACGCCCTGGAGCGTCATGCCAAGACGCATTTCAAAACCGCCGCCGAGATCCTCGCGCCGTCCTGATCGGTTTTTTCCGCGCTCCGCAGGGGAAGGGGAATAATATTCCCGCTTGATTCGCTGGAGTTTTTCTCCACATTCCCCAAGCCATGCCAAAACTTGCCATCATTTTCGGACTCGTGCTCAATGCCCTCGGCGTCGCCGCCTTCATCGCCACCGGAGCCACCCACCTCACGGCACTCATCCCTTCGATTTTTGGGACGATCATTTTCCTGTGTGGAATCCTGGCGGTTGTGCGGCCGGGTTGGCGGAAGCATGTGATGCATGTGGCGGCGATGTTCGGCTTATTCGGAACTCTGGGTGGCTTGGGCATGGGGCTGCCCAAGCTCGGAATGGTGCTCGCGGGAACCGCTCAACGCCCCGTGGCGGTGGTCATGCAAATTTCGATGGGGTTGATCGCGCTCGTGTTTCTTTCCCTCTGCGTGAAGTCGTTCATTGATGCGCGCCGGGCCAGGCCGGAAAATTACGGCAAGTAGAAAAAATGACGGGGGTGCCCCGTTGCCGGAACACCCCCGATGAGGGATGGCTGTAAGCCGGATTCTGTCCGGTTCACGACTTGCGCCGAAAACCTGGACGGCCATTTGTCTTGCCCCGCGCCTTTCGGGCGGGACAGCCCTTTCGGAGCTGCGACTATTACCCGGAGGGTTCCCTCGGCTTGCGCTTTGAGATCGGGCAGGCAACCCGGTTCCTCCTGTTCTGTCTTGCACCGCATGGGGTTTTTCGTGCCCCCGAACTTGCGTCCGGGGCGGTGGGCTCTTACCCCGCCTTTTCACCCTTGCCTTCCCGCTTGCGCGGAAAGGCGGTTTGTTTTCTGTGACACTTTCCGTCGGCCGAAATTTTCATTCCGGCCTCCCGCGCGTTCTACGCGGCATGCCGCCTTGTGGTGTCCGGACTTTCCTCTCCCCATTTGCCTTTCGGCAGCCGGAGAGCGGCCGTCCGCCATCGCATTCAACTTATACCAAAGCCAGGTTTCGTGCAATAGTGGCCGCATGAGACGAAAAATTTGCAGAAAATGGAGAGCTGGTATTTCGGGATTTCTTGTGGTCGCAACGCTTGGTGCCTTGCTTGCGAAAGAGCCGAATTCCAGCGAGGGCTACACCCGGCAAATTCAAGTCTCCCCTCTCTTGAGTTCGACAAAGACATCCTCCGGCCAGCCGATTGCCTACCCCAAAACGGACACTCCCCGGGTGACTGCCGTCCTGGTCGAGATTCCGCCGGGCGCCGAAACCGGATGGCACCAACACCCCTATCCGTGTTACGCGTATATTTTGTCGGGAGAGCTGACGGTTGAGGTGAAGGGAGATTCCCCCAAAAAGCTCCGTGCCGGAGACGCCTTCTTCGAAGTGGTGGACACCATACACAATGGGACCAATCACGGAACAGAAGCGGTTCGCCTGGTGATGTTCGTGACTGGCGAGGAGGGCAAGCCGTTTACCGTGCGCGTGCCGGATGCGGGACCCGGTGGAAAATAGTCTTCAGCGGAAGCGCTGACGCAACCATCCGAGGTCGAAGCGGTCGCCGGGGCAGTCGGTTGGCTTGGGATTGATTTCCTTGTGGCCCTTGACGATCGCAGATTTGCCTTTGATTTTTCCGACGCGGGTGCGGAGGTAGGTGATGAGTTCATCCAGTGCGGCGAGTTGTTCCCGGGTCGGCTTGTCGCGATTGAGGTCACCGACGAGGCAGATGCCGAGGGCGATATCGTTGAGGTAATCGCTGGCAACGTGGCCCCCGTTGATCTGGCGGGTCCAGCGGCTCCCGATTTCAATTTCCCCGTTGCCCGAGGAATTTCCGTTTCCAATGACGAAATGGTAGGCGAGTCCGTTTTGCATCTTCCGAACCCGGCGGTGATACACGTCGAAAATGCGGGCGTTTCCCTGGCGCGTTCCGCTGTTGTGGATGATGATGTATTTCCATCGACCCCGCTTGACCTTTGCCTGGTCAATGGCTCTGCGGATCGATGGCGTGAGGTAGCGGTAGCGTTTGAAAAATCCGCCGAACTGCGGTTTGGGGGCGGGTTCGATTCCCTGATCGGCTTCCAGTCCGGATTTTTCGACAACGATGGGGGCATCCAGGGAGTGGCCCTGCGGGGTTTTTCCCTTGGGAATCTGGGCGGGAGAAACTGTTGGGCTGGGGGGGGGCGAGGGCGTGGGCTCGGGCGTTGCGACAGGCTTGTCCGGTTTGGGAATGTCTGGAAGGTCAATATAATCGGGCGTGCCCGCGGCCTTGGGTTTTTCTCTTTCCGGCGTGGGTTCTGGAGTCGGTTTCTTAGGGTGATGGACGGGGGATTCTTCCGGCACCGGCGGCGGCACCGGGGGTGATTGTGGAGCGGATTTTCGGCTGGGTTCCGCAGGAGACTCCTCCGGCAACGGCTCCGGAGTGGGCTTCGAGGTGGAGTGGGGAGTCGGTTCCGGTGTGGACTTGGGAGATGGTCTGGGTGTTGGCTTGGGAGAAGAAGCCGCTTGCGGTTTGGGGCGCGGGGTTGCCGAGGGCTTTGCGATGGGGCGAATGTCTTCCCGGGCCTGAAGGAAAAGTCGCTTTTTTTCCTCCTCAGTCATCTGGGCATGAAGCGATGGGATGAGCCCAAGCACCCATCCAAACAGAAACATCCCGCAGGCAATCCGACGATTCCGCACACCGCAAACTAGCAGCCCGTCGGACTTTTCCAAGCCTGTCGGCTTGAAAAAAATCTGAGTGCGGGAGAAATTCCGGGAAGGCCAATCACTTCGGCGCAGCCTGGACAAAAATACGGACTCTTGTCGCCTGACCCCGGTGGCCCCACGCGAAAAACCAACACCGAGTTGGTCGAAGATGCCGCCAAGGGGTTCGTGAAGCGTGTCGTGGCCATCACCCCACCGGCATCCAAGGGCGTCAGCGGATCGAAGGCCAAACAACAGGGCGATCAGCCTTCAGGCCAGCACGATGAAGCGACAGGCCTCTCCCGCCCGAAAGCATCTTTCCTTCCCCCCCGCCTCCCGTGTGAGAGTGCCTTCGGAGAGGGAATCGTTTCGGACGTTATGCTCAAGGACCTCGGTCATGCGGCTCCCTTTCCGCTTTTCTTTTTCTTCCATAGTGAGCCACAGGGGTCAGGCGGCATGCCTGCGTCTTCGCGTGAGGCGGTTTTTGCGGCTTGTGAGGGGGCGGGATTGCGAGAGGATTTTCGGCATGAGCACGCTCACCAAAACCCTCATCGAGGAAATCCAGATCGCGCCGGAATCTGTGCGGCGGGAAGTGTTCGATTTCCTTGCCTTTCTCAAGGCGCGGGAGCGAAACGAGGCGAGGGAAAACCTGCTGCCACTGGCGCAGTCCGCCTGGGCTGCCGATTGGAACTCGCCGGAGGAAGATGAGGCATGGCGCGATTTGTAAGCGGCGAGGCACTCTGTTTTCCATGACCCTCTCCCCGTCGGATTATCTGAAAAAATGGTCACGGGTTTCGCTCTCCGAGCGTTCGTCCGCCCAGCAACACTTCCTCGATCTCTGCGAGCTCGCCGGGCATCCCAAACCCGCCGAGGCCGACCCCACCGGCGAGGCGTTTTGCTTCGAGCGCGGAGCCGAGAAGCACGGCGGCGGCGACGGCTGGGCCGATGTCTGGAAGCGCGGGTTCTTTGCTTTTGAATACAAGGGCCGCCACGCGCATCTGGCCAAGGCTTACGACCAGCTCCTGCGCTACCGCGCCTCGCTCGAGAATCCCCCGCTGCTCGTCGTCTGCGTCCCGGCCGCACGTCGGAGGCCATCATGCGAGAAGCCGCCGCCGCCCTCGCTACGGTGGCCGGTCGCCTCCGCATCCGTCAGCACGACCCCGAGGCGGCCACCCGCTTTCTTGACCGCATTGTCTTCTGTCTCTTCGCCATCAGCGACCGGAACTGGATTCTCGACGGCGCCAATGTCCACATCTCCATGGTCGGATTTTCCGGACACAGGAGCGCGGGCATCCTGCCCGCTTCTTCCAATCCTGCGGGCGGGACGCCCGCGCTCGTGCGCTGCGAAGCAGCGCGATCCTCCGGGGTGAAAGACCCCGGCCACCTGGACACCGTTGGTCCG
>JACSRU010000062.1 GCA_014879575.1 Chthoniobacterales bacterium
GAAGCGAGACAGCTTGTTCGAAAGAACAACCCGAAGGGTGGCCGCAGGCCAGCAAAGGTCGTCCCTCCAAAGGTGGTGCGTTGCAATCCGCTCCGTCTGGTCCGGGGCGAACCGGAAAATGGGAAGGAGGGAAGACTTCCGGATTCCGATTGAGTTCCGGCGGGGATTCCGTATTTGTCATCGCATGTCAGTCCGTACCCGCTTCGCTCCATCGCCCACCGGTTTTCTCCATGTCGGAGGCGCCCGCACGGCTCTCTTCAACTGGCTCTATGCCCGACAAAACGGTGGAAAGTTCCTCCTCCGGATTGAGGACACCGACGAGAAGCGCAATACGAAGGAAGCCTACCAGGTCATCTACGAGGGTCTGAATTGGCTCGGGCTGGACTGGGATGAGGGACCGGACAAGGGAGGGCCCTTCGGACCCTACCAGCAGAGCGAGCGCAATGGGATTTACGAGCAGTATCTCTCCCGCCTGGAGGCTGGAGGGCATGTTTACGAAGACAACGGCGCCATCCGGTTCCGGTCCCCGCGCAAGCCGGTCGTGGTCGAGGACATTGTTTGCGGGAAGATCGCGTTCGACATGTCAAACCCTGCCACGCATCCGGACATGACGATCCGGCGTCCGGACGGCTCATGGATATTTCATTTTGTGAATGTGGTGGACGATATCGAGATGCGGCTTACGCACGTCATCCGCGGGGAGGATCACCTCTCAAACACCCCAAAGCACATCGAGTTGTATCAGGCCATCGGCGCAACTCCGCCGAAGTTCGCGCATATTCCGCTCATCCTTAACCATGAGGGCAAGAAGCTCAGCAAGCGGGACGGCGGGTCAAGCATCACATATTTCCTCGATCTGGGTTACACCCCGGAGGCCGTGGCAAACTACCTCTGCCTGCTCGGGTGGTCGCCCGGTGAAAATCGCGAATTCCTGAAGATGCCGGAAATCCTGTCCCTCTTCGACCTGGGGCACATCAACCGGAGGAATTCGATTTTCGATCTGGACAAATGTTTTTGGCTGAATGGCCAGCACCTCCAGCATATGACCCCCGAGCGATTCGAGGAGCTGGCCCTGCCCTTCGTGGAGAAGGCAAAAATCGCCTATGGGACCCTGGAGGCCCTGCGTCCGGCCCTTGCGATCGTAAAGCCAAAGGTCAAGCACCTGAGCGATGTTCCGGATTGGATCGGGTTCCTCTTCACCGAGGACTATCCCTTCGACCCTGCCGCCGTTGCCAAGGGCCTCGGAAAAGAGGGGGCCGGCAGCCGACTCCAGGCCCTCGGGGAGGCACTGGGAACGCTCGCCGACTGGTCGCATGCGGCCGTCGAACTCAAGCTCAAGGAAACGGCAGCGGCTCTCGGCGTCAAAGCCGGGGATCTCGTTCACCCGGCCCGTGTCGCCGTGAGCGGACGCTCCGTCGGGCCGGGTCTCTACGAAATGTTTGAAGTTCTCGGCCGGGAGCGGACTCTGACCCGCTTTGAAAAGGCGCGGGCACTGGCTTCCTGACGATCCCGACGGATCCAGCCCGGCAGGTTACTGGAGATTTTATTCCTCGCGCCGTTCTTCGGCGCGGTCTTCAAATCGCGTGAACTCTTCAAAGAAAGTGAGGAAGACATCGCCTGTCGGGCCATTGCGTTGCTTTGCGATGATGAGCGTCGCCTTGCCTTCCGCCTCTTTGCGCGATTCCTCATCCTGGGCGTAGTATTTATCGCGGAGGAGGAGGGCGACAACATCCGCATCCTGCTCGATGGTTCCCGATTCCCGGAGGTCGCTGAGCCGGGGCCTTCCCTTGCCATCGCCGGTGCGGGTTTCCGGATTTCGATTGAGCTGCGCGAGCACGACCACCGGGACTTTCAACTCCTTGGCAAGAGCCTTGACTCCGGAAGAAATTTCCGAGATTTCGATTTGGCGGTTATCCTGTGCGCGTTTGCTGTTCGACTTCAAAAGCTGAAGGTAATCAATGACAACCAACTCGATGCCCTCCCGGTTGCGGAGGCGGCGGGCTCTGGCGCGCAGATCCCCGATGCTGAGCCCCGGCGTGTCGTCCACAAAGATTTTGGCCGAAGAGAGCTGGCGGGCCGCAGTGGAGATGCTCGCGAGAATCTGATTGCCCACAAATCCATCGCGGAGCTTTTTCGAGTTGATCCGGGCGACGGAACACAAGAGACGCTGCACGAGCTGCGGGGCGCTCATTTCCAGGCTGAAGACCGCGACAGCCTTCCCGGCGTTCAGTGCCACATGTTCGGCGATGTTCATCGCGAGGGCGGTCTTTCCCATCGAAGGGCGCGCCGCGATCACGAACATTTCCCCCGCATGCAGACCGCTCGTCATGCGGTCCAGTCCGTGAAATCCGGTGGAGAGGCCCGTAATCCCGCCTTTGTTGGCGACGAGTTTTTCAATGCTGCTAATGGCATCGTTGACCATGTCTTTCATGGTCTGGGCCTCGGAATCCCCCCGCGTTTCGCCAATTTTGAGGATTTGTTGTTCCACCTCATCGACGAGGATTTTCACATCCCCCTGCTCCTCGTAGGATCGCGCGGCATATTCGGTGCAGACGCTGATGATTTTCCGCAGGAGATATTTTTCGCGGAGGATTTCGCGGTAGTAATCGGCATTTGCCGCCGTGGGGACGAAGGTCAGAAGGTCGGTGACGACTGCCGCGCCACCCACCTCGCCGAGAAGTTTGCGGTCTTCCAGGAACTGCGTGACGGATATCAGGTCAATCGGTCTTCCCGCATTCCGCATCTCCACCAGAATCTCGAAAATGATCTGATGCGCTGGCAGGTGGAAGTGCGCGGCATCAATCTGGGAAATGGTATCATCGAGAACGGTCGGAGAGAGCAGGACGGATCCGATCAGGCCCTTCTCGGCATCCAGGCTCTGGGGGAGAGCCCGGTGAACATCCGGCAAATAACTCGCCGGTTTTTGTGAATAGCTCCCCTTTTTTCCCCTGCCCTTACCTGCAGGCGTCCCGTTGGCATTGGCAGGAACGGGATTCTCCTCGGTGCGGACAGGAGCTCCTGCGGACATTTCGCTCAGGATTTGGTGGCGACTCGGCGGCGGGGCTTCTTCTCGGAGTCGGCTTCCTCCTCGCCGGCTTTCTCCGCGACTGGCGCAGAGACCTTGAGGTGCAGGGTGGCGGTGACGTCCGGATGAAGCTTGACGCTGACTTCATGATCCCCGGTTTCCTTGATCGCCTTGTCAAGGACGACGGCGTGTTTCGGAAGTTCCTCCAGCTTTAGATCGGCAATGATCCGGTCATGAATGTCTTTGGCCGTGACCGAACCGAAGGCCTTGCCGGTTTCGCCGGTTTCCAGGGTGAAGGTCACCTTCAGTTTGTTGATCTTGCTGGCCAATTCCTCGGCGGCATTCAACTCGCGCCCCTCGCGCTCCGCGCGCTTGGCTTTCAAGTGATTGATTTGACGGAGCGAGCTTTTCGTCACTTCGAGCCCCTTGCCTTGCGGGAGCAAAAAGTTCCGCGCATAGCCACGGCGGACCTTGACGATATCAGCTTCCGCTCCGAGCGACGGAATGTTGGTTGTAAGGATGATTTCAGTATGAGCCATAAAAATTAAGAGATTTGGCGGGAGCGAGAAGCTACCAAGTTGCCACCGCATGTCAATCCCCCTCCATGGAAAACTTCAAGACAATCCCGAGCCATTTCATCTGTTTTTTCCATGATTCCAGACCTCCGTGTCGCCCGCCTCGGGCTGTATGTTGCCGCCCGGTCTGAGGGAAATTTATCAATGATCCGAGGGAATCCACGTTTCCCTGCTCTTT
>JACSRU010000009.1 GCA_014879575.1 Chthoniobacterales bacterium
TTCGCCCGTGAGCAGAAGCAGCGGGCAGGATGCCCACGCTCCTTTGGTTGCACAAAACGGAGATGCGCCTCATCGCAAGTCGCCCGTGAAAATCCCTTTTCATCCGACGGAAGCCCCCTAGATTGGTCGCCGCAATGTTCAGTCGGCTTTCAGAAAAACTTCAGGATGTCTTCAAGGATCTCCGTGGTCACGGGAAGATCAGTGAAACCAACGTCACCGATTCCCTGCGCGAGGTGCGCATGGCACTCTTGGATGCGGACGTACATTTTCAAGTCGCGAAGGATTTTATTGCCAGGGTCCGGGAAAAGGCTTTGGGGGAAAGCGTCCTGCGCAGCGTCACTCCGGGTCAGCAGATCGTCAAAATTTTCCATGAGGAACTCTGCACGCTCCTCGGCGGGGATGCGGCACCGCTCAATCTGGACAAGCCGGCCAGAATCCTGATGGTTGGCCTTAATGGAGCGGGGAAGACCACGTCCTCCGCCAAACTCGCCCGCTGGCTCAAGTCCCAGGGACGTTCCCCTCTCCTCATCGCCGCCGACCTTTACCGCCCGGCGGCCATTGCCCAACTCGCGGTCCTTGGCGAACAGGTCTCCGTGCCGGTTTACCGCCCGGAGACCGGCGAGTCGGATGTCCTTCGTTCCTGCAAGAAATCGCTCGAATGGTGCGAAGCCACGGGCGGAAACGTCCAGATCTTCGACACCGCAGGACGCCAGGAAATCGACGAGACCCTCGTCAGGGAACTCCAGCGGCTCCGCGATTTCCTCCAGCCCCAGGAAATCCTCCTCGTCTGCGACGCCGCCACCGGCCAGCAGGCAGTCAGCGTGGCCGAACACTTTCACTCCGCCCTCGGAATCACCGGAATCGTCCTCACGAAGCTTGACGGCGACGCGCGCGGCGGCGCGGCCCTTTCCCTGCGGGCCGTTACCGGACGTCCGATCAAATTCGCCGGCGTCGGGGAGAAACCCGACCAGTTCGAACCCTTCCACCCCGACCGTCTGGCCGGGCGCATCCTCGGCATGGGCGATGTCGTCAGCCTCGTGGAAAAGGCCGCCGAAGCCATCACCGAGGCGGATGCCCTCCGGATGGAAAAGAAGTTCCTCGCCGCAAAATTCGACCTCGAGGACTTCCTCCAGCAGTTCAAAATGCTCAAGCGGATGGGACCCCTCGAAAATATCCTTGGCATGATCCCCGGAATGGATAAGCTGAAAAATTCCTCGATTGACGAGAAGCAACTGAAGCGGGTGGAGGCGATCGTGCTCTCCATGACGCCGCAGGAGCGGACGCGGCCGGATATTCTGAACGCGCGCCGCCGCCAGCGGGTCGCCCGGGGCAGCGGCACGACCGTCACCGAGGTGAATAATCTTCTCCTGCGCTTCTCCCAGATGCGCAAGATGATGAAAAATACGGGGCAAATGAAAAAATTGATGGCCCGTGCCGGAAAAAATTTCGGCCTTCAGGTCCCCGGGGGACCCGGAGGCGGAGGTTGATTCTGGAGAGGGCACTCCCTCAACTGAAAACTGAACACTGAAAACCGAAAACTTTATCACATGGCCGTAGCAATTCGACTCCGCCGCGAAGGCGCGAAAAACAGTCCCTATTACAAAATCGTCGTCGCCGACCAACGCCGGGCGCGCGATGGCAAATTCATTGAGATCATCGGCACCTACGATCCCAAGAAAGAAGGGGAAAATTTTGACATCCAACTCGACCGCGCAGACTACTGGGTGGGAGTGGGTGCCCGTCCGTCCCAGACGGTCGGCAGCATCATCACCAAGGCCCGCAAAAAAGCCGCTGCCTGAGCCGATCCCGCAATGGAAGAATTCCTGCGCTATGTGATCGGCAGCCTGGTCGAATTTCCCGACGAGGTCGTCTTCACAAAGACCGAGACCCCGGAGCGCATAATTTTCCATGTGGCCCTGCGGAAGACCGACCTTCCAAAAATCATTGGCAAGGGCGGCAATACGATCCAATCTCTCCGCACGCTTCTGAACGCCGCCGCTCAAAAGCGCGGCATCAAGGCTTCCTTGGAAATCATCGAATGACAAAGCTCCTCCTCACCTCCCTGGCCCTCTTCGGCGTTCTCATCGGCACCGGATGCGAAAGGCACCCCGCCTCACAGACCGTCCCCGGCTTCAAGGAAACTCAAGCCGGAAACCAGGCGGTCCAGGACAAGCAAGCCAGAACGCCCGTCGCCATCAACCCCAACGCCCCGAAATTTTTTCCTCCAAAGAAGGAAAACTAAAATTCCGCGGGGTGGTTTTTCCCGATGCCCTCCCCTCTCAGCATCTCCCAAGACCTCTTCGAGACGGCACGCCGTAGAATTCCCGGCGGGGTCAATTCACCGGTCCGCGCCTTTCGGGGAGTGGGCGGAGACCCCTTTTTCGTCAAGTCCGCCAACGGTTGCCGTCTCATCACCGCCGACAACCGGGAGCTGATCGACTATGTGGGCACCTGGGGTCCGGCGATTCTCGGCCATGCCCCAAGCATCGTGACAAATGCCGTTCGGGAGGCGGCACAACACGGCTTGAGCTTCGGAACTCCGAATCCGCTCGAAGTCGAAATGGCCGAGACGATCTGCCGGTTCGTCCCCTCGGTGGAAAAAGTCCGCATGGTGAACAGCGGGACCGAAGCGACAATGAGTTGCGTGCGGCTCGCGCGGGGATTCACCGGCCGCGATAAGATCCTCAAATTCGATGGCTGTTACCACGGCCACGTGGATTCCCTCCTGGTCAATGCCGGGAGCGGAGCCCTCACTCATGGCGCACCGGACAGCGCGGGCGTTCCCAAAGCTCTTGCCCGATTGACGGTCACCATTCCCTTCAATAATCCCGAGGCCGTTCGCGCGGCCTTTGCCGCCAATCCGGGGGAAATTGCCGCCGTCATTCTCGAACCCGTCCCCGCAAACGCCGGACTCTACCTCCCGGAACCAGGATTTCTGGAAGCTCTGCGCGCACTCTGCACCGAGGCCGGTTCCCTCTTGATTTTCGACGAGGTGATGACCGGATTCCGGCTGGCAAGAGGAGGGGCACAGGAAGTTTACGGGATCCGCCCGGATCTCACCGCCATGGGAAAAGTCATCGGCGGCGGTCTTCCCGTCGGCGCCTTCGGCGGCCGCGCGGACATTATGGACCAACTCTCGCCCGACGGTCCGGTTTACCAAGCCGGAACGCTCTCGGGAAATCCGATCGCCATGGCGGCGGGTCTCGCGCAGCTTCGGGAAATGGAACGCTGCCAAGGCTGGACACAACTTGAGGAAATCGGCTTGTCCTTCGAGACACTGATCCGGCAGGCCATCCGCAGCCGTCCCCTCACCTTCCACCGCATCGGCTCGATGTTTTGCCTCTACTTCTGCGAGGGTCCGGTCCTCCGGCTCTCCGATGCCAAGCGGAGCGATCTCGGAAAATTCTCGAAATTCTTCCACCATTGCCTCGACGAGGGCATTTATATTGCCCCCTCACAGTTTGAAGCCGGATTCCTCTCCGTCGCCCACTCCAGTGCCGACATCGAGCAAACCGCCCGGATCATGGCCGGGGCCCTGAAGGCCGTTTTCTAAAACCTTCCCAACCTTCCCAACCTTCCCGTCCGGACAAAAGCCTCCAGAAGGTTTGTAAAGCTCAGGGGAGCAGGAGGCAGAACCCTTTCCGACCGGGCGCATCTCCGATCCGTGCAGGTTCCAAGGCCAAAGGCCGGCGATTCTCAAGCCCAGGCTGCAAGG
>JACSRU010000097.1 GCA_014879575.1 Chthoniobacterales bacterium
ACAACATGGACGCGGCGGAATACAAGCACGTCGTCCTCGGCCTGATCTTCCTCAAATACATCTCCGACAGCTTCGAGGCCCACCACGCGAAGCTCGCCGCGGGAAAGGGCGACTACGCCGGAGCCAGTCCCGAGGACCCCGACGAATACCGCGCCGAAAACATCTTCTGGGTGCCGCCCGCCGCCCGCTGGTCCCACCTCCAGGGCCGCGCCAAGCTCCCCAGCATCGGCAAGGACGTGGACGACGCCCTGGACGCCCTCGAACGCGACAACCCCCGGCTCAAAGGCGCGCTCAACAAAAACTACGGCCGCGCCGACCTCGACAAACACCGCCTCGGCGAACTCATTGACCTCATCGGCTCCATCGAGCTGAAGGACGCCGGCCACCAGTCGAAGGACATCCTCGGACGCGTCTTCGAGTATTTCCTCACGCAGTTCGCCTCCGCCGAGGGCAAGAACGGCGGGCAGTTCTACACCCCGTCCTGCGTCGTGCGCCTGCTCGTCGAGATGCTCGCCCCCTACAAAGGCCGCATCTACGACCCCGCCTGCGGCTCCGGCGGCATGTTTGTGCAGTCGGAAAAGTTCGTCGAATCCCACGGCGGCAAGCTGGGCGACATCTCCATCTACGGCCAGGAGAGCAACCCCACCACGCGCCGCCTCGCCATCATGAACCTCGCCCTGCGCGGCATCGAGGCCGACTTCGGCAGGGAAAACGCCGACACCTTCCGCAACGACCTTTTCCCAGACCTCCGTGCGGATTACATACTGGCGAACCCGCCCTTTAACGTCTCCGATTGGTTTCGGAAAGAAGATGACGTCCGGTGGGTCTATGGCGTCCCGCCGAAAGGCAACGCCAACTTTGGCTGGATGCAGCACTTCATCCATCACCTCGCTCCGCACGGCATGGCCGGCATCGTCCTCGCCAACGGTAGCATGTCCTCCAACCAGTCCGGCGAAGGCGAAATTAGAAAAGCCATCATCGAGGCCGACCTCGTGGACTGCATGGTCGCGTTGCCGGGGCAGCTTTTCTACAGCGCGCAGATACCGGTGTGCCTATGGTTCCTTACCAAGGACAAAAAGGATCCCAAGCGACGGAAGCGGAGTGGCGAAACGCTGTTCATAGACGCGCGGAAGATGGGCGCGCTCATTGACCGTGTCCACCGCGAACTGACCGACGCCGATATCCAGAAAATCGTCAGCACCTACCACACCTGGCGCGGGGATTCGGTTTCTGAAAACTTGAAACTGAAAACTTCAAACTCCACGGCCTATCAGGACATCCCCGGCTTCTGCAAATCCGCCACTACCGCCGAAATCGCTTCCCACGGCTACGTCCTCACCCCCGGTCGCTACGTCGGTGCCGAGGCCGCCGAGGACGACGGCGAGCCCTTCGAGGAAAAGATGCCGCGCCTCGTCGCCGAACTGCACGTCCAGTTCGCCGAATCCGCGAAACTGGAGCAGCAAATCAAGGCAAACTTGAAAGGCCTCGGCTATGCCCTCTAAAAAGAAACTCTCCAAGCCAAAGCCCGCGCCGGAACGCGGTTCGCGCGGCAGGACGCGTGAAGGCGCATTGTTCACCGCAGCACCGTCAAAGCTCAGCTTGCCGACTGGTTACGCGGTCACTTTGCAGGACATCAAAGAGCACCTCCGCAGCGCCCGCCTCCGGGCCGTGCTCGCCGCCAATCCCATCGTTATCGAAGCCTACTGGCACACCGGCAAAATCATCCTCCAACGCCAGAGCGAGTCCGCTTGGGGCGCGAAGGTCATTGACCGGCTGGCGGCGGACCTGCGCGAGGAGTTCCCGGAAATGGGTGGGCTGTCCGCACGAAACCTTCTTTCGATGAGCTTGTTTGCCGCCGCCTTCCCTGATGGTCCAATTGCGAAACAACCTGTTTCGCAATTGCCTTGGGGCCACATCATCCGTCTCCTCCAGATGGTCAAAGACCCCGCCGCCCGCGACTTCTACATCCGCGAAGTCATCGCCCACGGTTGGAGCCGCAGCATCCTGGAAATCCAAATTCAGGGCCAGCTTCATCTCCGCGCAGGAAAGGCCGTGAGCAACTTCGCCCTCACCATGCCTCCGGCGGAATCCGACATGGCCGCGCAGCTCTTCAAAGACCCTTACCTCTTCGACTTCATCGGCACCGCCGACCCGCGCCGCGAGGCCGAGGTGGAGCAGGCGCTCATGGATCACATCCAGCGCTTTCTGCTGGAGTTGGGCGCGGGCTTTGCCTTCGTCGGGCGGCGCGTGCATCTCGAAGTCGGCGGCGATGACTTCTACCTCGACCTCCTCTTCTACCACCTGCGGCTGCGGCGCTACGTCGTCATCGAGCTCAAGGCCCGTGCCTTTCACCCCGGCGATGTCGGCCAGATCAACCTCTACCGCGCCGCCGTGGACGATCTCCTGCGCCACCCCGACGACCAGCCCACCATCGGCCTCCTGCTCTGCCGGGGGAAAAACAAACTCGTCGTTGAGTATGCGTTGAGCGGCCTGGACAAATCCGTCGCCGTTGCCGACTGGAAAAAACAAATCACCGAAACCCTGCCCGCCGAGTTCCAAGGCAGCCTGCCGACCATCGCGGAGATCGAGGCGGAGCTGGGTGGAAAACCGGACGCAACTGTTAAGGAACAACCGTGAAAAGAATCGCGGGAAAAATGCCGCGCCTCGTCGCCGAACTGCACGCCACCCCCCTCTCCCGCTGGGAACCGGAGCGCAGCGGAGATGGCCGAAGGCAAAGGGCCGGGGTGAGGGTGCGCAGCTTGGCCATCCAGGCAAACCTGCCCGCCCGCCACCGCGCGCAGCGCGTCGGAGGGAGGGGGCCGGGCTATGGCGACCTCTACAAAACCTTTTCGCCCCTTCAGTCCCCGCAGTCCTTTGCAAGCCCGCGCACCCGCTGCAAACCGCGCCACCGTTGTCCCGCCCTTTCAGGGCTTGGGATGTTTTTGACCACCGAACCCAGGGCGTTGCCCTGGGCTGGCATATCTCGGCCCTTTGGGCCTGCGCCAGTCCCCTCGTCCTTGCCGTCCCTGCCGTCTCTTTCCACCGCCACGCCCGCCCACTTCGCCGACCTGTCTGCGTGCGACGCACAGGCCGAGTCCGCGAAACGTGAGCAGGCCATCCAAGCAAACTTGAGGAGGGTGGGTTATGGCGGGTGAATGGGAAACAGTCGAACTCGGCGAAGTTGCTGCCGTGCGCTCAGGGTATGCCTTCAAAAGCAGCGACTGGACCGACGCGGGCATTCCCGTTGTGAAGATTGCGAACGTCAAACGAGGGCGCCTCGAAATGTCTGGCTGTTCGTATGTCGCTGAATCCACAGCCTCCGAGGCCGGAGAGTTTCAGCTAACGGTCGGAGACATTCTCATCGCGATGACGGGTTACATTGGCGATGTGGCCCGTGTTCGGAAGACGGATCTTCCCTGCGTGCTCAACCAGCGCGTAGGAAAGTTTTCTGTGCACGACGTGAAGCGACTCGACGCGAATTTTCTCTACACTTTTCTAGCTTGGGCCGAAACGCGGCAGACTATCGAAGGCCTCGGCTACGGTTCGGCTCAACCAAATGTTTCTCCATCCCTGATTCACAAAGTCGAGATGCCGCTCCCACCCCTCGCCGAGCAAAAAGCCATCGCGGCGGTGCTGGGGGCGCTGGACGACAAGATCGAGTTGAACCGGCGGATGAACGCGACGCTGGAGGCGATGGCGCGGGCG
>JACSRU010000158.1 GCA_014879575.1 Chthoniobacterales bacterium
GGCGATTCTCAAGCCCAGGCTGCAAGGCCTGGGTTTGAAGGCCAGACGAAGTTAGCGGGCGGAAGGTCCGCCACCCGCTCCACGCAGATCCCAGCCCTTCAGGCCGGATGCCACAATTCTCAATAACCCAGCCCTTCGAACTGGGCTATTGAATCATGCGCCTTTGGCGCAGGGCATCTCGTTTTTGCACTTATTGGAGTGGCGCCCGGCGGACCGAGGATACAGATTTTACTTGCGAAGAAATCTCCGGGGCTGTAACCATATAGTTACTTATGACGATCCTTTCTGAAACTCCTCCGATTCTCCCCGCCGCGGAGAGAATTGACGACCAACTTTCGGAGCCCACGGAGGCGATGGTGGCGGCGGCGTCCGGCATCGCCGCGCCGGTGGGTATCCTGGGAGCGGGGGGGAAGATGGGCCTGCATGTGGCTGGCATGATGCGGAAAGCACTGGACAGGGCGGGACGTCCGGAAGTTCCCGTGGTGGCGGTGTCGAGGTTTTCAAGTTTGCGGGCAGAGGAGGAATTTGAATCGCGGGGGATTCCGGCAATCGCGGCGGATTTGCTGAATGAAAACGCTCTCGCGGAACTTCCGGATTTTGGAACGGTTTATTTTTTGGCGGGCATGAAATTTGGGAGTTCGGATCATCCGGAAGCCCTCCGGTTGTTTAACGAGGTTCTGCCGGCACGGGTCGCCGAGCGGTATCGTCAGGCGATCATCGTGGCACTCTCCACGGGATGTGTGTATCCCTTTGTGAGTCCGGCCAGCGGGGGATGCCGGGAGACGGACGACCCGGCACCGCGGGGCGACTACGCGGTGTCTTGTTACGGACGGGAACGGGCGTTTGCGGAGGCCTCGCAGCGCAACGGAACTCCGGTGGCCCTCATCCGCCTCAACTACGCGGTGGAGTATCGTTATGGCGTGCTCGTGGACATTGCCCAAAAGGTTCTTGCGGGGCAGACGATTGATTTGACGATGGGCCATGTCAACGTGATCTGGCAGAGGGATGCGGTCGAACATGTCCTGCGGGCGGAAGCACTGGCGGCCTCCCCCGCCAGCGTGCTCAATGTCGGAGGCGAACCAATCGTGACGGTGCGCTTCCTGGCGGAGGAGTTCGGAAAACGCTTCAACCGGACGCCCCAATTGACCGGCACGGAGGAACCGACCGCCTGGCTTACCGACGCTTCGCGTGCCCACGAATTATTTGGCTCCCCCCTGGTTTCCCTGGATGAAATGATCAACCGCGTGGCTGCCTGGTTGTCAAGCGGCGGCGCCACGCACGGGAAACCCACAAAATTCGAAGTTCGCGATGGAAAATTCTAAACCCATGTTTCCCATGAATCTCCGCAACCACCTCCTCTCCGGCGGCGTCATTCCCGCCCTCCCCCTCGCCCTGGACGCCGAACGGCGCTTTTCACCCCTCCATGAACAGGCGCTCGTCCGCTACTATGTGGCTGCCGGATGCAGCGGCTTGGCGGTTGCCGTTCATTCCACGCAATTTGAAATCCGCGAACCCCAACATGGGTTGTTCTGCCCGGTGCTCGAACTCGCATCCGAAGTCATAGATGAGGAACTGAAAAAAACGCCCCGCCCCTTTGCAAAAATCGCGGGAATTTGCGGGCACACAGATCAGGCCGTGGCCGAAGTGGAACTGGCCCGGGAGTTGGGATACCACGGTGCCTTGGTTAGCGTGGCCGCCTGGAAATCCGAACCGGAATCCGCCATTCTCGAGCACTGTCGTCGCGTCTCCGAAGTTCTGCCCATCATCGGATTCTACCTGCAGGCCACCATCGGCGGACGCGTCTTTACGCCGGACTTCTGGCGGGGATTTGCGGAAATCGAAAATGCCGTTGCCATCAAGATCGCACCTTTTAATCGTTTCCAGACCCTCGATGTCATCCGCGCCGTGGCGGAGACAGGTCGCGAGGATCTCGCGCTTTACACCGGAAATGATGACAACATTGTCGTGGACTTGTTGACGCCCTTCCGATTCTCCGTCGGCGGGCAGGTGGTCGAACGTCGCATCATTGGCGGACTGCTCGGGCACTGGGGCGTGTGGACACGGTCGGCCGTCGAGCTCTTCCAAAAAATCAAGGCCGTCCGCACCGCTCCCTCTCTCAATGCCGACTGGCTCGCCACGGCGGCTGCGGTCACCGATATGAATGCGGCGGTCTTCGATCCCTCGCACGGTTTTGCCGGATGCATCCCCGGGATCCTCGAGGTCCTTCGCCGCCAGGGCCTCATCCCGACCAATCTCTGCCTGAATCCCCACGAAGCCCTCTCTCCCGGACAGGCGGCCGAGCTGGATCGCGTCTGCGCCGCTTATCCGCACCTGATTGATGATTCCTTCGTTGCGGAGCACAAGGACCGCTGGTTACGCCCATGATCTCGGCGTTTGACGTCATCGGCCCCGCCATGGTCGGACCGTCGAGCAGTCACACGGCCGGCGCCTGTCGCATCGGGATCATTGCCCGTCACCTTTTCGCCGGCACCCCTCGTGAGGCCACGATCGAGTTGCACGGTTCCTTTGCCTCCACCGGAACCGGACATGCCACCGACCGCGCACTGGTCGCGGGATTACTCGGCTTCGCCCCGGATGATGAGCGCATCAAAGACGCCTTTTCCCAGGCCGCCACCCTGGGTCTGCATTTTGAAATTCTATCCGCTGATTTCGGGGAGGATGCGCATCCGAATTCCGCCCGCTTGACCGTAAAAGGGGAAAATGGGGAGGACCATTCGCTGCTCGCCGCATCGGTCGGAGGAGGCATGGTTGAGGTGCGGGAAGTGGATGGCTACACGACATCCTTCGGCGGACAGCTGGAGACCCTCCTTCTCTGGCACGAGGACAAACCGGGCTTCCTCGCCAAGGTGACCGCGTTGCTCTCCTGTGTGGAAGCCAACATCGCCACCATTCGCACCAGCCGTAAAGGGCGGGGGGCGGAAGCCCTCTCGGTCATCGAAGTGGATGTCCCCCTGCCGGACGACTGTCTCAGCCTCCTCGCCAAAATTTCCCCGACGCGGACCGTGCGTCACTTCTCCCGGCTGCCATGAATGCCGACTTCCAAACTGCGGCGGAGCTGCTGGTGATCTGCCGATCCGAAAACATTCCCCTCTCCGAGGCCGCCCTCCGTCGGGAGGCTCTCGAACAAGCCTGCTCCCGGGAGTCCCTTCTCGACAAGATGCGGGAATACTATCGAACAATGAGGGACAGCATCCGCCGCGGACTGGCGATCAAGGCGACCTCCCCCAGCGGACTCTCCGGCGGCGATGCCAATAAACTCTGGCATTACGCCAACTCACCGCACCCGCTGATGGGTTCCGCCCTTTCGCGCACGATGGCCTATGGGTTCGCTGTGCTCGAACACAACGCGCAGTTTGGCCGGATCATCGCCACGCCGACCGCCGGCTCTGCGGGCATCGTGCCAGCCTGCCTCTTGAGCCTGGAGGAAACCCAGGGGCTCACCGAGGACGGTGCGGCGCGCGCACTCTTCACGGCGGCCGCCATCGGAATTGTTATCGGAAAAAATGCCTGCTTCTCCGGTGCCCGCGGCGGCTGTCAGGCGGAAGTCGGCAGCGCCTCCTGCATGGCCGCCGCCGCCATTGTGGAAGCCATGAACGGCACCCCGGACCAGGCCTGCTCGGCCGCCGCTTTCGCGCTCATGAACACGCTCGGCCTCGTCTGCGACCCGGTGGGCGGCTATGTCGAAGTCCCCTGCGTGAGCCGCAACGGCATGTTTGCCGTCCATTCGTTTCTTGCCGCCACCATGTCCCTCGCCGAGGCCCGCTGCGTGATCCCTCTCGATGATGTGATCCTCGCCATGCGCGACATCGGACGCCGCATGCCCCGCTCCCTGAAGGAAACTTCCGAAGCCGGACTCGCCACAACCCCCGCCGGATTAAAATTCCACCCCTCAAAAAAGGGGGAAAATTTCCAACCCGTCCTCCCCACCGCAACAAGGTTGAATGACAATATGAGCATGGGGTGATGCGGTGCCGCCTTGTGCGCCCCCTCACGTGCGAGGGGATTTTTTTTGGGAAGTTCGAGGATCTGGAGAAACCGTCCCGCCGCCGCAATCTCCGCCCGAAAAATACTGCTGAACCGACCCGGGGATTCGAACGGTTTTCTGACCGTGAGGCCATCCCCGGCATTTCACGGTTCGGAGGCAATTATAAATTATGGGACTGACCCCATCCGTCATCCGTTTTTCCGGATTATTTGCGGAAATGCCCGGAGATTGCATCGGCGACGGCTTCGATTTCTTCGGGGCGAAGTTCCGGGAAAATCGGGAGCGCCAGCGAGTCCTCAGCCGCAGACTCCGCCACCGGACAATCCCCCTTCCGGTATCCGAGGGAGGCGAAGCATTCCTGAAGGTGCAGCGGGACCGGATAGTAGATGGCGCATCCGATTCCCGCGGCTTGCAGGTGGGCCAGGAGAGCATCCCGGTCCCGACAACGAATCACATACTGGTGATAAATGTGACTGTTCTCAAGATCAGGCGCCGGTGCCACAGGGGGCGTTAAAAATTCGAGGAGATTCCTGGAGCGGAAGGCCTCGAGATATTGGGCCGCATTCCGCCGTCGCGCCGCGTTCCAAGCGGCAAGATGCGGCAGCTTGGCATGGATCACGGCGGCCTGCAGGGCATCCAGACGGAAGTTGCCGCCCACCTCCCGGTGGAAATACCGCTGCTCCATCCCGTGATTGCGCATCAGGCGCAGGCGCGCGGCCAATTCCTCACTGCGGCAGACCGCCATCCCCCCGTCCCCGGCTCCGCCAAGATTTTTTGTGGGGAAGAAACTGAAGTAGGAAGCCTCCCCGATCGCGCCGGCTTTTTGAAGGCCTTCGGCACCCCGGTATTCGGCTCCGACGGCCTGGGCGGCATCCTCGATGACCGCCAGCCCAAAGCGCCCCGCAATCGCCCGAATTTCATCCATCCGGCAGCACGCCCCGAAGAGGTGGACCGGAAGGATTGCCCGAATCTTTTTTCCGCCGGGAGAGAGCAGGTTCCCCTCGGCATCCTTCCGACACCGGATCTCGAGAAACTCCCCAAGTTTGATGGGATCAAGATTGAGGGTGTCCTTCTCGACATCCACAAAGACCGGCTCGGCACCCACCCGGTGGATGCAGCCCGCCGTGGCAAAAAACGTATAGGGCGAAGTGACGACCGCATCCCCCTCGCCGATGCGCATTGCCATGAGGATGGCAAGTTGGGCATCCGTTCCCGAAGACATGCCGACGGCATGGTGCCCGCCCACGAGATCCCGGAAGGCGACCTCAAACTCCTCCACCGCAGCCCCGAGGATAAATTGTTGCGAGTCGAACAATCGCGCCACACGATCCGCGACCGCCTCCTTCACCAGCGCATGCTGGCGGGTGAGATCAAGCAAGGGAACGCGCACCGCGCGTTATTTCACGACGCCGAATTCGGCGCGACGATTTTTTGCCCAGGCGGACTCCCCGCTTCCCGGGTCGGCCGGCATTTCCTTGCCAAAACTCACGGTCTGGATTTTGTCACCGCGGACGCCGGACTGAATCAGAGCCTGGCGGACCGACTGGGCGCGACGCTCGCCAAGACCCCGGTTGTATTCATCCGTTCCGCGGTCGTCGGTGAATCCCGCGATGATGAGATTCGAGGCCGAGCCCTTCATCGCGGAGGCCACCGTCTGGACGGTCGGCAGTTCGTCGCCCGACACTTCATAGCTGTCGTAGGCGAACTGGATCGGGGGGAATTTCCCGCGTTGGACGCTCGATCCAAAAAAGTTTGCGCCCTCGACGCGGTCGCCTAGTGGCGTGCCGGTGACGTAATCGCCATCCACCCCGGCATAGAGATCCCCCTTCTTGTTGCTGCAGGCGGTAAGGCTGACCCCCAGGGCAGTGACGAGCGCGATGTGGAACGAGAATTTTCTCATGCGAATGAAATGCAGGATATCGGAAAAAAAATCAAGCCTGCGATGATTTTGCTACCGCGACCAGGTTGGCTCGCTGACTTTTCCGAGTCCGCTGACAATCGGCACAGGACGTCCCTTGACGGTGTCGAGAAGGGTGAGCGTGGACCCGTTGCTGAAGATGATGTGCCGGGAGTCCGCACCCCAAACCGGGTCCTCCCCCTGCGCGACAATCCGGGTGGCACCCGTTGCGAGGTCGAGGATCGCGACCGAGAACCCTCCCTGGCGAATGGTAAATGCGATTTTTTTTCCATCCGGCGACCAGCTCGGTTCGGTGGCATAGGAATAGCCGGTCGGAATCAGCCGTCCGCTTCCGCCACCGGAAGAGATGCGGAAAAGTTGCGGCCCCCCGCGCTCGTCGGAAGAATACACAATCTCGCCGCCATCCGGCGACCAGGACGGCGAGGACTCGACGCCACGTGTTTTTGTAAGGCGTCGGGCGCCTCCGCCTCCGGCTCCGACGACGTAAAGCTCGGGGTTGCCGTCCCGGCTGATCGAGCAGGCAATGCGCCCGCCGTCCGGCGAGAAGGCCGCGCCGGAATTGGTTCCGGGGAATTTGATGATCCGGTTCCTCGCTCCGGAATGCAGATCAATGAGATAGATGTCCGCATACCCGCTCTGGTAGCCGGTATAGGCGAGTTTCGAGCCATCGGGAGAAATCCCCGGCGCCACGCTGATCCCGCCGTCGTTTGTCAGTTGTTTCACGTTCGCCCCATCATAGTCCGCCGTGTAAAGTTCCTTCTTCCCGGTGCGCGTGGAGGTGAACGCAATTTTCGTGGAGGCGATCCCCTTATGGCCGGTGATCGTCTCGACGATGTCATCCGAAAATTGGTGGGCGGCGGCGCGCGGGTTTCCGCTGTAGGTTTTTTGAAGGATGGTGTTTCCGGAGTGGTCGGTGACCGTTCCCTGGAGGCTGCCGCCTCCCGCGCTCCCCCCCACGGAAAAGCTGGCCCGCTCCGGCGGTGACAGCAGAAACACCCCGGAGAGGTCGAGATCGTTCTGGACAATCTTCGCCGCCGCAACCCCCTCGGCCCCGCCGAAGGGCTTGAGGGAAATGCTCGTTGCCTCCCCTTTTTTTACAGTGATGGTGGCCTCTTCAGCAATCAATGCCAGGGGAAACAGGAGACCAGCCAGCGTAAGAATCCGGAAAAATTTCATCCCCATTGCTTCGCAAACCGGCAGCCCTTTGACAAGTCAGGATGCAGGACGGCCCGCTTCTCGCTCCCTGGAGGGACCTGCTCCGTCTGGTCCGCCGACAAACCGGGGCGGACGACATGGAGGTCGTCCCTCCAGGGCGACGCGCCGCTTCTGGCGGGCTGACCTCCGTGTCGGCGCGGTGTCGCGGGATTGAAGTCAGCAGCGACTTCCGATAGCCCTTTCGGGATGCGCATTCTTCGCTTCGTCATTCTGGCTGTAATCCTTCTGGGAGGTTTTGCGCTGGGTGCCTGGCTGTATGCGGGACACGATGAAAATTATGCTCTCCAGAAATTTTTCTTTCGGGCCCGTTATGCCCGGTATGACGAGCAAATCCGGCAGGCGTCTGTCCGCTACGGCGTCAATCCTGCATTGGTCAAGGCGGTGATCTGGCGGGAGTCCCGGTTCCAGCCCGACATGGTCGGAGCTCATGGGGAGCGCGGCTTGATGCAGATTACCGAAGGGGCGGCACGGGATTGGACAAAAGCGGAAAAAATCGAGACATTTTCTCCGACCGATCTCTTTGATCCGAAGACCAACATTGAAGCCGGCACCTGGTATCTGGCAAAGGCGCTCAGGCACTGGGCCGAAAAAGATGATCCCGTTTCCTTCGCGCTCGCCGAATACAACGCCGGTCGCATGCGGGTAATCCGCTGGGAGAAAAATTCCGGCAGGGGCGGGGAATTCGGCGCCGACGATCTTCGGGAGATCATGGATTTTCCCGCGACGCGCGCCTATATCCGCTCGATTGTTGACCGCTACCTCGATTTCAAAATCCGCGGGGAATTCCCCGAGTCCAGTGCCACCCCCCACACCAGCCGGTGAGGCCGGGCTGGTGCTCCCGGCCACCCGGCCAGAACCCCACAATTCTGGCGAACGTCTGGAAACTTGCCAGAGAGTTCGTCGGGATTGGGGCACTGGAAAGGGAAGAACCAGACTGGAAGTTTGGGACAAAAACAGTTATCGCCTGTCAGGTATCCGTGCAAATTCTCGTCCTGCTCATTGTCTCGCTCCTGTCTTTGATTTTCCTGCGCCGGGCCGTTCCCTTCGCTCTCAAGAACCCCTGTGGATTCCCGGAAGTCCGCTGGGGCTGGCCGGAGAGGATATTCACCTCCGGGCTCATCCTCTTCTTTCTGGCGATGGCATTCGCGGCACCGAACCAGAAATCCGGGGCGATCGACATGGAATCCCTGGGAGTCAGCCTGGTCCTCTATGCGGCCCTGGTACTCCTGATCATTGGATTTCTGGTTTTCCGAAATTATCCCGTTGCAAAAATGTTCGGGCTCGGTGTCTCGGGGTGGAACTGGCGCACGATTGTCGGTTGGCTCCTGATGTGCCTTCCCTTGGTTTACTTGGTGCAATCCGTTTCCTACGCCCTTTGCTCCCCCGATCAGAGTCCGCAGGCCATCGTGGACTTTCTCCTCAAGAGCAATGGCTGGCAAAACCGGGCGGCCGTCTTCGGACTCGCTGTCCTTGCGGCGCCAGTGACCGAGGAGTTGATCTTTCGCGGATGTCTCTACGGGATCCTGCGCGAAGCCCTTGGACGAAGAATCGCCATCCTCGTCTCCGCGATCATTTTTGCCTTGATTCATGGCCACCTGCCTTCGTTGCCGGGTTTGATGGTTCTGGCTGCCGGCCTCGCTCTTGTCTATGAACGCTGCGGGTCACTCTGGGCACCGATCTCGATGCATGCCGCGTTCAACGCCTTGACGATTCTCACCGCTATCTTTCTTCCGGACCTCTCCAAATGAAACTCTCGGGAGAAGATCTTCTTTTGGGAAAAATCCTCAAGGGTTTGCCGGACTCGAAGGATCTTGTCCTTGGACCGGGTGATGATTGCGCCGTGGTGCGGATAAAGTCCGGGCTTCTCCTCCTGAAAACGGACTGCCTTGTTGAGAATATTCATTTTTTGCGGAAAGAGGATCCAAAACGGGCGGGCTGGAAGGCACTCTGCCGGCCCTTGAGTGATATCGCGGCAATGGGCGGCAAGCCCCTCCATGCGTTGATTACGCTCTTTTCCCCTCCCGAGCTTGATCCGGCATACTGGGAGGAGTTTTACAAGGGAATCCGGAAGGCCGCACGGAAGTTTGGTGTCACCATTGCCGGCGGAGAAATGTCCCGTCAACCCTGCGGTCTTGCGGTTTCTGTCGCTCTGACAGGCTCGGTCTCCAAACGATTCGCGCCCCGCAGCGGTGGGAGTTCGGGCGATGTCCTCTTCGTCACCGGCGAGTTGGGCGGTTCACTGGCCGGACATCACCTCGATTTTGTTCCGCGCCTGAAGGAAGGCCAATGGCTCACGACCTCCGGTTTTGCAAATGCCATGATGGATCTCAGCGACGGCCTCGGCAGCGATCTGCCAAGACTGGCCCGGGCGTCGGGTTGTGGGTTCGACGTACATCTTGATCGCATCCCCCTGCGGAGAGGTTCCGACGTCCAGGCGGGTCTGACCGATGGCGAGGACTACGAATTGCTCTTTGCGGTTTCTCCGAACAAGAGTTCCCAACTCGTGCAAAAGTGGAAATCCGCCTTCCCGCGGGTTCGGCTCACCGACATCGGAACCCTGAACGGCACGGGATCTGCACCGCAAAATTGGCCGGGGGGCTGGGACCACTTTACCGTTGTCAGAACGACACGCCTCGGGCAGCGTTCCCGTGAACCTGCGGGGAAACCCCGCAGACAGCGAGGGGGACAATGATCCGGATCAACTACAAATCCGCAGGAACACCGCCCGCAACCCTGCTTCCCCGCGAGGGTGCCAGGACCAGGGCCGACATCAGCCTGATCCAATACGATGCGGAATCCCTCACCGAAACCCGCTTTGACAGTTTTGAAGAACTTATCGCCAAACGGGATCCCCACAAGGTCAACTGGATCAACATTGACGGACTCGGCGACATCGAACTCCTGCAAAAACTGGGAGAGCACTTCCACCTCCACCCCCTGGCACTCGAGGATGTGCTGAACACGGCGCAGCGCCCCAAGGTCGAGCGCTTCGCGGATCACTTCTTCATCGTCAGCGACATGATCTACTTCAATGAGGCGAAGCAACTCTCCTTCGAGCAGGTCAGCCTCTTCCTCGGAACGGATTTCCTCATCACCGTCCAGGAGGAATGCGGGCACGATGTCTTTGAGCATGTCCGCGAAAGATTGCGGGCCGGGCGGGGGTTTTCCCGAAAAATGAAAGCCGACTATCTGGCCTACGCGCTGCTGGATGCCACGGTGGATCAGATGTTTCCCGTTCTCGAATCCATCGGGGACTCGATTGAATCCGTGGAGGAGGAGCTCCTGGACAAGCCGACCCGGGCCTCCCTGAAAAAGCTCTACGAGGCAAAGCGGCTCCTGCTCCATCTTCGTCGCGTCGCCTGGCCGCACCGGGATATTTTTAACACCCTGATCCGCGATGATACGGAGTTGATCGGACGGGAAACCCAGATTTTTTTGCGCGATTGCTACGACCACATCACGCAGATCATTGATATTATCGAAAGCTACCGGGATCTGACCGCCGGACTGATGGATCTCTACCTGTCGAGTCTGGGATTCCGAACCAATGAAATCATGCGGGTGCTGACGGTGGTCACGGTACTCTTTATCCCGCTCACTTTCCTGGCGGGCGTCTATGGGATGAATTTCAACACCGCAGAGAGAGGGAACATGCCGGAACTCAACTGGCCGTTCGGCTATGTGCTTTTCTGGGTTGTCTGTCTCCTCTCCGTCGCGGGCATGGTCCTCTTCTTCAAACGGAAGAAATGGCTCTGAAGTCTGTTCTCATTCTCACGGCATCCTACGGAGAAGGCCACAACGCAGCCGCGAGAAATCTGGCGTCCGCCCTGCGCGAAGTCGGCGTGGCGGTCGAAGTTCGCGATATTTTTGCGGAGACCTATCCCCGCGTGAATGCGCTCGGACGCAAACTCTATCTGGCGGTCATCAACCACGCTCCCCATCTCTGGAGGGTGGCCTATGCCCTCCTTGGCAGAACTTCCCTTGTCAAAGGAGGCCTCGGAATTTTCCACCGGGCCACCCGACAGTTGACAAAGACCATTTCGCGAATGAAGCCGGACGTCCTCGTGAGCACGTTTCCCGGCTACGGACACCTGCTCGACCGGATCCGGAATGGGGACGGAATCGAAAACCTTCGCGTGGTCACGATCGTCACCGACTCCCTTACGATCAATCCGGTCTGGCACCAATGTGGAAGTGACTTCTTCCTGGTGCCCAACGAAGCCACCGCAGAAGTCATGCGAAAGGCGGGGGTTCCCTCGGAAAAACTCCGCGCCACCGGATTTCCGGTGTCGCTTGTTTTTTCCGAACCCGAACCCCAAAGATCCGCGCCACCGTTTGAGGTCCTCTTCATGGTAAATTCCGCCCACCACCTTGCGGCAAAGGTGGTGGCTGCCCTGCTGGAAATCCCGGACATCCACCTCACGGTGACTGTCGGACACAATGAGCTACTGGGCCGCCATTTAAAAAAAATCGCGCAATCCGCCGGGAAAATGATTGAGGTCCACGGCTGGACACCGGAGATTCCAGCCCTCCTCCGGAGAAGTCACCTTTTGATCAGCAAGGCCGGCGGCGCGACTGTGCAGGAAGCCCTTGCCGCGCGGACTCCGATGCTCCTCACCCAGATCATTCCCGGACAAGAGGAGGGCAATGCCCGCTTACTCATCGAAAATGGCGTCGGTGAGGTCGCCTCAACACCCACAGACATTGCGGAAGCCGTTCGCAGGATGTTCCGCGAAAATGGTCGTCTGCACAAAGTCCGCCAGCTCGCCTCCGCTTCGCTTTCCCCTCCCGACGCCGCGAGGCGAACGGTCGCATTCCTCGAATCCCTTCAGAACCCGCAGCCGAGGCCCGCTCCGGAGGTTCTCGGATAATTGCCGCCGGGGTCCATCGTCAGTTCCATCCGTGCGACCAATGGTTCTTACTCTTCAAGAACGAGGCAAATTCCGTCGCTTGTCCGGCACCCGGTAATCAAAATCTCCGACAAGGAACATCCCTCCCGACACCTCGGGCGGATCGCGGAGAATCTCCAGTCGCAGATTGCATTGAACCGGCAGGCGGGATAGCTTGGGCCGCCAGTGGAAACCATGCCGACACCAGAGGGGCCAGGACACCTGCAGCAACGCATTGAACGTGTCCTGCGCAGAGTGACTCTTGCCCGATCCGCGATTCGACATTTTTTCAGACGCCTCAGCAGAAAGCCCCGGACTGTCGCGGAGGGGCCCAATCTGCTCCCCACGCTCATCAAGGTGCTGGCCGCCTTCGCAAAGGTTGATGGGGAATTGCTGGAGGAGGAAATTGACTCCAGCCTGAGTTTCCTGCGCTACGACTACCCGGACGCGGTCTATTCCGAGCTCCGCAAACTCTTTCGCGAGGCGCTCCATGAAAAACAGGATCTCACGGAAATGGCGCAGAAACTCGCCAGCCAGCTCAGCAACGAGCGCAAAATTCTTCTGGGGGTCCAGCTCTACGACCTGATTGACACGGCCGGTTTCAAGGCGGACCAGGTGGTCGCTTACTACACGTTTATGTCGCAACTCGGCATGGGTGACCAGGCGACGGAAATCGTCCACCAGTTGAACTCCGATGACCAGACCGACTCGATGTTTTATCGCACCGGAACGGCTCCCCTGGAAATGGTCAGCTTCGGCCATCCGGACCACTCAGACGTGGCCCTTGCGGACTTTGCGCCGAATGAAAAACTCAACGCCTATCGCTATGGCGATTTCGTCATCTTAAAAAATCTGAGCGGACGAAATCTCGTGCTGCAGGGCCGGGTACTCAAATCCGGTGACTTCGCCCGACTCTACAATGGACAGCAGGTCCTGATTGACGACCAGGTTCTCACGTATTCGGACATTTTCTTTTACTTCAACGCAAAAAAGAATGTCACCCTTCCCGAGCTTTTCGTGGCCGTGAGCGACTCGGATGAAGTGCGCATGGAAAAAAATCGCTCCCGGGATTCCTGCCTGCAGGTGACGTTCGGTCTCCGGGTCAAGGTGAAGGCCCTGAAAAATGTGGATGCCGTATTGCGCGACACCCGTCTCAACCAGGGCGTGGAGGTCTCGGCGACCTTGGAAGACAAGATCATCTTCCACAACGACAGCGAACTTGATCTCGGCGACCTCAGACGCCGCGCCCATACCTATGGCGGTCGCTTCCGGCTCAAAACCTCAAAAAGTGAATACCTGGTCTCGAACAACCCGAGTCTCCTGCAGGAGGACGACATTCTTCTCGCGCCCGGCGCGGGAGGGGATGTCCTGCTGAAAATCTCCTGCGACTACGACCGGCGCGAGGGGCGACTGGAAGTCCTACAGTCCGACCGCCCCATTCTCGTTCGCGGAGTCCCGGTAAGAAATTCCGCCCCACTGGCAGATGGCGACGCCATCCGGGTGGATGTCGGTCAGATTCTGCGCTGCAATTTCACCGAACGCCTGATCGAGGAGGAACGCAATCTCATTCGCTCGCTGGAAGCAAGGGACCTCACCTGTCGGTTCCCGGGTGGAACCATCGCGACCGACGGCATTTCGTTTTCCGTCCAGCGGGGGGAAATGGTCTGCGTGATGGGCGCCAGCGGATGCGGAAAGAGCACACTTTTGCGGGCACTCTCGGGACAATTCCCCCCCAATCAGGGCGATGTCCTGTTCAACAACCGCTCCCTCTACGCCAGCTACGACACGCTTCGGAAGTATGTGACCTACATCCCCCAATACGATGCCTTCGACGAACATCTGACGATTGAGGAAAACCTGAACTTTGCGGCCTCCATCCGGAGCCCCCACCTTTCCCGCCGCGAACGCCTTCGCCGAATTGACGGAAAACTCGCGGAACTCGGACTCAATGAACGTCGAAATTTTGTTGTCGGAAGCACCCGGAAAAAGACGCTGAGCGGCGGCGAGCGCAAGCGTCTGAATATCGGCCTCGACATGGTCAGTTCGGCGGATGTGTTTCTTTTTGACGAGCCCACGAGCGGACTTTCCTCGAAGGACTCCGAGCACGTCATCGAAATCATCCGGGGCATGTCTCACAACAAGATCGTGCTGGTGACCATCCACCAGCCGACTTCAAAAGTTTTCCAGATGTTCCACAAGGCGGTCCTCCTGGACCGGGGGGGGAAGCTGGTGTTCTTCGGCACCCCGCAGGAAATGCTGAAGTATTTTGCGGAAGCCGAACACCAACAGCATTTCGGCACCGATCTCGGGGGTTGCGAGGCCTGTGGCACAACGCGGCCGGAATTTATTTTCGATGTGCTGGAGACGCCCCTGCGCGATCTGGCGGGCGACATCATTTTCGAGGAAAACAACCGGGGACAGCTCATCCCGGCGCGAAGATTTTCCCCGAACTACTGGCGGGATAAATATGAGGCCTTCCGGATGATGAAGGACGTCCAGCAACCGTCCACCCCGCGCGAAATCACTCCTCCGCCCCAAGCCCCCAGCCGCCGTCACGAACCGTTCAGACCCCGGGAGGAATGGCACCAGTTTGTCGTGCTCCTCAAGAGAGCCTTCATCAGCAAACTCCGGAATCCGGCGAATCTTCTGACAACAATCCTTGAGGCTCCGCTGCTCGCACTGCTCACGGGAATGGTCCTGCGCTATTCGGAAAACGACGTTTACGATTTTGCATCCGCCTTTCATATTCCGACCTACCTCTTTCTCGCCCTCGTTGTGGCGATGTTTCTGGGTCTCACAAACAGCGTGGACGACATCATCCGTGATCGTCCGGTCCTCATGCGGGAGAGGAATCTGGATGTGCGGCTGGTTTACTACGTGCTGGCCAAGGCTCTGACTCTCGCGGCCTTCGCGGTCATTCAGTGCGCGCTCTTCGCATGGATTGGAAACTGGCTCCTGGCTCTCCGCGGCGGATTCTGGATCGTCTTTATCGCCATGTTCCTCACTGTTGGCAGCGGAGTCGCCATCGGACTGGTCATTTCCTCGCTGGTCGCCGAGAGCAAGACCGGCATTCTGATTATTCCGGCCGTCCTGATCCCGCAAATCATTCTGAGCGGCGCCCTCATCAAATATGAGGAAATGAACCGCAACCTGGACTTCGTTTACACCATCCAACAATGGATCACGAAGCACCCGGACAGCGCGATGCCCGCACGGAGTGATCTCATGGTGCCGCTCATTTGCGAACTCATGCCCACGCGGTGGTCGTATGAGGCCCTGGTTTTTGCCCAGGCCAAGCTCAACCCCCTGACACGGCGGCAGGAGGCGATCCAAAACCAAATCAACCGACTTGTGGCGGAAAAAAATCCCACACCCGCCCAGGAAAATCGGCTCGAGGATCTCAAGGACACCCTCGCGGTTCTGTCCGGTCTGGAGGCTTCGGATCCGCGATCTCTGGATGAAAAATTCGCTGACATCGATGCGATCATCGAAGGGGCACCCTTCGACCGGAAGGTTTTCAAGGGATCCGGCAGCGGCGTCACGGCCGAGCAACTCTATGTGAACCAGAAAGTCACCGACCTGATTTCCAAGGCGGAAATGGAACAGAGCGACTATCGGGAAAATCACCATCTCAATGTTTTCTTTGGTCCCACCAAGGAATATCTCGGGATCCGCGTCGGGATTCTCTGGTTCAATTCCCTCGCACTCCTCGGTTCCACGCTGGGGCTTTTCTTTCTTCTGTATCTCATTTTGCGGTGGCAAATCAGACATCGGGTGGCATGAGCACGGGCGAGGGATTTGCGCTCGAGTCGCATTACAACCCGGAGGGTGACCAGAGTCAGGCCATCGAGAACCTGACGCGCTCACTCCTCGCCGACAACCGCCATCAGACACTTCTTGGAGTGACCGGTTCGGGAAAAACATTCACCATTGCGAACGTGATCGGGCAGGTCAACCGGCCGACATTGATCCTCTCGCACAACAAGACGCTGGCAGCCCAACTCTACAGTGAATTCAAACAATTCTTCCCCCGCAATGCCGTCGAGTATTTCGTCAGCTATTTCGACTACTACCAGCCGGAAGCCTACCTTCCCCGCACGGACACATTCATCGAGAAGGATTCTTCGATCAACGAAGAGATCGAGCGACTCCGCCTGTCGGCGGTGAGTTCGCTCCTGACCCGGCCCGATACAATCGTTGTCGCCAGCGTGTCCTGCATCTATGGACTCGCCTCACCGGAGGATTTCCTCCAGATGCTCGTTACGCTGCGTCCCGGGCAGGCGATGACGCGAGAGGCCCTTCTCTCGAAACTGGTGGACATGCTCTACGAGCGGAATGACATCGCGTTCACCCGGGGAAAATTCCGTGTGCGGGGCGACGTGGTCGAGATCCATCCGGCACAGAGCGAGGAGGAAGCCGTCCGGGTGGAATTTTTCGGTGATGAAATCGAACGCATCAGCCTGTTCGATCCCCTCACCGGACAGGTTTCCGCCACCCTGACAACATTCACACTTTTCCCCGCCAAGCAGTTTGTCACGCCCTCCGACAAACTGAACCGCGCCATGGGGGACATCCGCCGGGAAATGGAAGCCCGGGTGATCGAGTTTGAGCGGGACAGCAAGTATATCGAGGCCCAGCGGATCAAGATGCGAACCGAGTTCGACCTCGAGATGATGCAGGAAATGGGATATTGCAGCGGGATCGAAAACTACTCACGGCATCTCAGCGGACGTCCGCCTGGATCCCGGCCCTATACCCTCATGGACTTCCTTCCGGAAAATACGCTGGTCGTTATTGATGAGTCTCACGCAACCGTCCCCCAGATCGGCGGCATGTTCGCAGGGGATCGGTCGCGCAAGTCGGTGTTGGTCAATTACGGATTCCGACTCCCGAGCGCCCTCGACAACCGCCCCCTCAATTTTACGGAGTTCATGCAGATGACCCGTCAGATCATCTATGTGAGTGCCACTCCAGGACCATTTGAAATCCGCAACAGCGTTGTGGAAAATGCCGGATGGATTCCGAACCCTGACAAAAAGTCCGGAGTGCCATCCCCTCCCCCCTTTCACGGAAAAGGCCGGGGGACTCCGGTGGAGGAATCGGAAGCACCGCTGGATGTCCACACGCCAGGGAAGCCGCTGATTGTGGAGCAAATCATCCGGCCCACGGGGCTTTTGGATCCGAAAATCACCGTCCGACCTTTGCAGGGACAGATTGACGCCACGATCGAACTCTGCCGGACAAGGATTGAAAACAGGGAACGGGTGCTTGTAACGACTCTGACCAAGCGGACAGCCGAGGATTTGGCGGACTACCTCCGCGAAATCGGGCTCAAGGTGCGCTACCTTCACAGCGACATTGACACCATAGAACGCGTGGAAATCCTTCGTGGCCTGCGGGCCGGGGAATGCGACGTGCTTGTTGGCATCAACCTCCTCCGCGAGGGCCTCGATCTGCCCGAGGTGTCGCTTGTTTGCATTCTCGATGCGGACAAGGAGGGCTACCTGCGGAGTCAAACAAGCCTGATCCAGACCGCCGGACGTGCCGCACGACATATTCACGGGGAGGTCGTATTGTTCGCGGACACCATCACCGGGAGTATGCAGGCCCTTCTGGATGTGAGCGATTACCGCCGCCGCAGGCAACAGGCTTACAACAAGCGCCACAATATCACCCCAAGGAGCGTCACCCGGGCGGTTCAGGAAAGTCTCCATGTCATCCTAAAAGGTCGCGAAGTCGAACAAAACATCGTCAAGGAGGATGCCGCGAGCTTCGACTTGCACGAATTGATTCGCGAACTGGAGCGCGACATGGCCACTGCGGCGGCAAATCTCGAATACGAACGCGCCGCCCTCTTGCGTGATCAAATTACGGAATTGAAAAGTGGCACGGGAAGCGAACGGCCCGCTCCAGCCAGCCGGGGTGCCTATCCCAAGCCATCCCGCAGATCGAAATCCAAAAAGTGACTTTCCCCTGCTTGCGGATTAGAAAGGAGAAAGGAGGAGAAAGGGGAAGGAGAAAGAGGGCCGACAGAGCAGATCAACATTTTCTCGACTTGCCCCTGTATCTGACACCATCTGCTTTGACGAGGTGAGCTCCTCACGAACATTCCGGATCGTTCGACAGCAACTCGGAGGCCCCCCAGCGAACTCTTCGACTGGCCCAATCCCGTTTCATCGTTTTCTGCCGTTGGATCATTTTGTTAATATGTCATGCCTGACCCCTTGTTCACATTGGGAAACAAAAGTAACGGGTGCCGGTGGACCTTCCAGTAGGCGCGCAGGTCCTCAATCATCTCGGGT
>JACSRU010000008.1 GCA_014879575.1 Chthoniobacterales bacterium
GGACGACACGGAGGTCATCCCTCCAGAAGTGGCGCTTCGCGCTTGGAGGGACCAGCTCCGTCTGGTCCGCGGCGGTTGGCGTGGATGGCGCGGAGCGAGGCGGACGACACGGAGGTCATCCCTCCAGAAGTGGCGCTCCGCGCTTGGATGTCCGGGGGAACTTGCCCGAAAGCGTGACAATCCCCGTGGATTTTGCGAGAGAAGATGCCATGCCGGATGATGCGGAATCTCAGCGGATGGCGGCACGGGATGCGGGACGGGAACCGTGGGAACTCTGGGGCGCTTATCTGAGCGATCGCCAATGGGGAACTGTCCGCGAGGACTATTCGGCCGACGGGGATGCCTGGAAATTTTTTCCGCACGATCATGCCCGGTCGCGGGTTTATCGGTGGGGAGAGGATGGATTGCTTGGCATCAGCGATTCCGACGGACGGCTTTGTTTTGCGCCTGCCTTCTGGAACGGAAACGACCGGATGCTCAAGGAACGGTCGTTCGGACTCTCGAACCCGCAGGGAAACCACGGGGAGGACATCAAGGATTACTTTTTCCACCTCGCCAACACGCCGACGCAGAGCTTCCTCCGCGGACTCTACAAATACCCGCAGGCCGCGTTTCCGTATGACCAACTCGTCGAGGAAAATGCCCGCCGCTCGCGACAGGATCCGGAATACGAACTCGTTGACACGGGGATTTTCAATGAAAGCCGGTATTTCGACATCCTTGTCGAGTATGCAAAGGAAGGTCCGGAGGATATTGGCATCCGGATTCGGGCGATCAACCGGGGTCCGGATCCCGCCCCGCTGACTGTTCTCCCCACGCTTTGGTTTCGCAATACCTGGTCCTGGGGCGAAGTGGGCGCGGAAAAACCGGAAATGCACCTTGCCCCGCATGGACAGGCCATTGTCTCGCATCCGTGGGGTCTGCCCGAGTATCATCTCTATTGTGAGGCGGCGCCGGAATTTGTTTTCACCGACAATGAGACGAACGCCGGGCGCCTGTTCGGCGCAAAAAATCCGGCGGAGTATGTGAAGGATGCCTTTCATGATTATCTGATCGACGGCAAGTCCGACGCCGTGAACCCCTCCCGCTGCGGCACAAAGGCCGCCCCGGTTTACCGCAAGACACTGGGCAGCGGGGAGGAGTGGACGATTCGCCTCCGCCTCTGCCGTCCGCCCAAACCCGAGGCGTTCGGGGAGGCCTTCGACAAATTGTTTCTGAAGCGGGAACAGGAATGCTCCGCGTTCTACGAACAACTCGCCCCCGGCATGCCTGCCGACCTTGCCCTCGTGCATCGCCGCGCCCTGGCCGGACTGATCTGGTGCAAAAAATTCTACTACTATCCGGTCGCACAATGGCTTCAGGGAGATCCCACCATGCCGCCTCCTCCGCCCGAACGCTGGCACGGGCGGAACAGCTTCTGGAAGGAACTGCACGCCCACGATGTCATCTCGATGCCGGATTCCTGGGAGTATCCGTATTTTTGCGCCTGGGATCTGATGTTCCAGTCCGTGGCATTCGCGATCGTTGATCCCGCCACCGCCAAGCGACAAAGCATGCTTCTGCGCGGCGAACGCTACACTTCGCCAAGCGCCCAGCAACCGGCTTACGAATGGGCGCTCTCGGACGCCAACCCGCCGATTGGTGCCTGGGCGAGCTGGCGGATCTATTCCATTGAACGCGGAAAAACCGGACAGGGGGATGTCAACTACCTGAAGAAGGCCTTCAACAAATTGCTGCTCGGGTATTCCTGGTGGGCAAACCGCGTGGACCAGACCGGGGACAACGTCTTCGAGGGGGGATTTCTCGGACTCGATAACATTGGGGTCTTTGACCGCCGGTATCCTCTCCCCGATGGCAGCAGGATCGAACAAAGCGACGGCACCGCCTGGATGGCGGCGTTTTGCCTGAACATGCTCAACATCGCCATCGAACTCGCAAAGACCGAACCCGAATACGAGGACATCGCCGACAAATTTCTCAACGACTTCATCTACCTCGCGGCCACGATCAACGCGGTGGGTTCGGGGGGCTTCGCGCTGTGGGACGAGGAGGACGGATTTTATTACGACGTGCTCAAGCGTCCGGACGGTTCGACCGCTTATCTGAAGACGCGTTCCATTGCCGGTCTCACGCCCCTCTTTGCCGTTGAGAGCTTCGACGCGCAAACCGCCCAACAATTCCCCCTCCTCCGCAAGCGGATCGAGTGGTTCGCCCGGCACCGACCCCACCTCCTCGACCAGCTGCACCATATCGGACATCAGGTGGACGGTCGTCTGCTCGTCTCTCTTGTTCCGCCCGAGCGGCTGCGCCGACTGTGCGAGCGGCTTTTCGACGAGGAGGAATTCCTCTCCCCGCATGGACTCCGGGCCCTTTCCCGCGTTTATCTGGACCGCCCCTATACCTTCACCGAAGGCGATAAAACCGAAACCCTCCGCTACAGTCCCGCCGACAGCCCGGTCGCAATGTTTGGGGGAAACTCCAATTGGCGCGGACCGGTCTGGATGCCGATGAATTACCTTCTCATCGAGGCTCTCCAAAAATTTGCGTTCTATTTCGGCGAGACGTTCAAGGTGGAATTTCCATCCGGCAGTGGCGTCGAGCGAACCCTGTGGGACATCAGCCTGGAACTCGAACGGCGCTTGGTCGGGATTTTCACCCGCAACCCGGACGGACATCGTCCCTTCCAGGGTGGCGTCACGCTCTTCCAAAACGATCCCCATTGGCGCGACCAGATCCTCTTTAACGAATACTTCAACGGGGACAACGGGGCCGGCGTCGGTGCCAGCCACCAGACCGGGTGGACGGCTCTCATCGCCAAAATGGCGCGCCAAATTCACACATTTGAGAAAACCACCCACCCAACCGGCACGGTTCTCTTCCGAAACAGTTGATTTGACAAAAGTCCGGGCCTGTTGATAACTTTCCGCGCGTTCGCGGGGATTCGTGCCCAGATATTGTGGCGACGGTGTTTCTGCGGCACAAGATATGCAATCAGTTCTCGATACTCCGGTGTTGGTACTGAACCGCCTCTGGCAAGCTGTGAATACTTGCAGTGCGCGGAGGGCGTTTACTTTGCTCTACCAAGGTCACGCGCAAGCGGTCTCCGCTGACTCTGCTCAGGGATTCCTCACCCACGATTTCGAGAGCTGGCAGGACTTTTCACGGGAGAATCCTCATTCCGAAATGGTGAAGACCATTACGATGAGCGTCCGGATTCCCCGCATCATCGTCCTCCTGCTTTTTGAGCGACTTCCAAAAAAGGAAGTAAAATTCACGCGGCACAATGTCTTCGAGCGGGACAAAAACACCTGCCAGTATTGCGGGCAGTTGTTCTCGCGGGAAAACCTGAATCTGGACCATGTCCTTCCCCGC
Organism: Chthoniobacterales bacterium; assembly: GCA_014879575.1. Taxonomy (GTDB): domain Bacteria; phylum Verrucomicrobiota; class Verrucomicrobiia; order Chthoniobacterales; family Terrimicrobiaceae; genus QYQL01. The sequence continues at coordinate 3,373 of JACSRU010000008.1, forward strand.
GACCGGGGCGGACAGACGACCTGGGAAAACATCGTGTGTTCGTGCATCCCGTGCAACACGCGGAAGGGAAACCGCCTTCCGCACGAGGCGAAGATGCACCTGATCCGCAAGCCAAAGCGGCCGAAGTGGCGCCCCTTCCTGCACATCTCGCTCTCCAACACACCCCACGAGAGTTGGAAGCACTTTCTGGACATCGCCTATTGGAATGTCGAACTCGGCGATTGAGCCGGGGAGCCTCCCGCAAGGTCGGCAGCGATTCCGAAAGAGAGAAGTCCTCTGAATCTTTGAGGGGCTCAGAGAGAGGAAAAATGAGGGC
>JACSRU010000154.1 GCA_014879575.1 Chthoniobacterales bacterium
GTATTAGATTTTCTAATTTCTTGATATAATCAATAATATTCCAAAATTTTTCTAATATTTTGCCTATCCGTTCCTGCGCGGATGTGCGGATTTTCCTGTGTCAAAATATCTGGTCGAGGGTGCCGGATATCCTATTCTGCGGGGATGAGAGTCCAACCAGTCATCGTCTTTACGCTCAACCGCTCATCCGCGTGGAAGTTTATTCCCTGACAAAGGCGGACTGGGAAGGGCATCTCGCGCAAATGGGCGAGCCGCAGTTTCGTGCCGGGCAAATCCTGGAATGGCTTTTCCGGAAGCGGGCCGAACGTTGGGAGGACATGACCAACCTCCCTGCGAAACTCCGAAAATCCCTGGGCGAAAAATTCCCGATTTACCCGCTCGAAACCGTCCGGGAAAGCGGCGCGGGGGACACCACCCGGAAATTTTTATTTCGTTTGAAAGACGGGCAGTTGATCGAGACGGTGTTGATCCCGGCCTCTCCCGCGCTTTATGGTGAGGCCTCCGACCGCCGCACCATCTGCATTTCGAGTCAGGTGGGGTGCGCGTATGGCTGCAAATTCTGCGCCAGCGGATTGGACGGCTGGAAGAGGAACCTTTCTGCGGGGGAAATTGTCGGCCAGTTTCTTCGGGTCGAGGCACTCGGTGGAGAGAAGGTCCACAACATCGTTTTCATGGGCATGGGAGAGCCGATGGCCAACTACGACAATCTTCTCCGTGCGATCGAAATTCTGAACGCCCCTTGGGGGGTTGGACTTGGGGCAAGGCACATGACGATTTCCACCTCCGGTCTTGTCCCGGGAATCCGTGCGCTGGCCCGGCAGCCCCTTCAGGTCCGTCTGGCAATTTCCCTTCACGGAGCCACGGATGAGGTCCGCAGCCGGATCATGCCGGTCAATCGCAAGCATCCCCTGCACGATCTCCTTTCCGCCTGCGCGGATTACACACGGCTCAAAAAACAGAAGATCACTTTTGAATACATCCTGATCAAGGATCTCAATGATGCCCCCGAACAAGCCTGTCTGCTGGCCGGCCACGCCCGGAAACTCGGCGCAAAAATCAATCTCATCCCCTACAACACCGTGGAGGGTCTCGATTGGCAACGCCCGGATCAGGACCGCCAGGATGCGTTCCTGGCCATCGTCCGCCGGGAGGGTGCCGATGTCACGCTCCGCCGTGAGAAAGGTCACGACATCGCCGCCGCCTGCGGCCAGCTCCGCTTGCAGGTGGAAAAATCCTTTGCACCAGCCCCGCCGCTGAATTAACGATCTTTCGATGTCGGACAACGATTTTTTCGGGGAAACATGGGACGAATACCAGTGGGAACGCTTCCTGCAGGAACAGGACCGAAATACCGAGAAGTATTTTCGCCTGCTCGAAAAATTTGTGGACCATCCGGAGCGTGACAAGCTCATCGCCCGGGAAATGGGCTGGGATTCGTGTGGGGATGACGCCGAGATCGGGGAAATGGCCGACCTCTTGTGTGGCCAGGAAATGGAATGCTCCGGGGAGAGTTCGGCGGACGACGAGCAATTCGACGGGTTTATGAAGTCTCCCGTCTATAAGGAAACCCTTCACCTCCACCGCTGGATCAACAACTGGATTGATTCCAGTGACCGTGCAAAGGATCACCCGGAAGCCATCCGGCTCGCCACCCGTTCGGCGGCCTGCTCCGCCAAACTGGCGGCGGCACTTTGTGGGGACGACCTCGCCGAGTTGGGAATGACGATCGCCTATCTGAAACGCGCACTCAAAGCCTCGAATGACACACTCGATGCCGTTGCAAAACTCGTGGAGGCCGGGGTTCTGGACAAAAGGCGCGCGGCGGTCGCCCGACGACATGTCTTCAAAATCCGAAACCACATTGTGGATTACATGAGCGGGTTCCGCGCGGAATGGCGCAAACGACACGGGAACACCTGATATTTTCAGGCAACCCTGCAATCGGCCAAGGCCTGGTCTGGAGTCAGCGCACGATGCCTCGCTGGGATTTTTCGATGAAGTCCAGCAGGTGGTCCCGAACCTCTGCGGTGGCAATTTCCGAGGCGATTTGCCCACAGGCCTGTTTGACATTCAGATTCGAACGGTAGAGGAGCCGGTAGCATTCCCGCAGGACACGCACATCCCCGGCGGAAAATCCCCGGCGTTCTAACCCCACCTGATTCACTCCCCGGATCTCGGCGGGGTTGCCATCCGCAATCATATACGGAGGCACATCCTGCACGATCTTGGTGCAGCCACCGATGATCGCGTGCCGGCCAATGCGGCAGAATTGATGAACCCCGGACAGCCCGCCAATCACCGCATAATCCTCGACAAGGACATGTCCGGCGAGCGTGCCATTGTTTGAAAAAATCACGTGGTCACCAACCGTGCAATCGTGCGCGATGTGCGAGTAGGCCAGAAAGTTGCCGTGATTCCCGATGACTGTCCGGGTATCCGGAAGGGTGCCGCGATTGACCGTGCAAAATTCGCGGAACGAATTTCCGGCACCGATTTCCAAATGGGTCGGCTCCCCGGCGTATTTGAGGTCCTGCGAGCGCTGCCCGATCGAGGTATAGGGGTAAAATGTGTTGCCGGGTCCGATTTTTGTCGGCCCCGCAATCGTCACGTGTCCGAGCAGCCGGCATTCGGAACCGATCTCCACGTGTGCTCCAATGTGACAAAAGGGGCCGATTTCCGTTCCCTCACCGATCACGGCGGAAGCGTCCACAACCGCGCTGGGATGGATGAGCGTCATTTGTCAACCAGCCCAAAAAGCAGGTGTCCCTCCGAGACCACCTCGCCATTCACGAGGCAACGGCAGGAGGCCTTGCCGAGACGCTTCTTGGCACTCGTCAATTCACACTCGATAAAGAGCGTATCACCCGGCATCACCGGCTTGCGGAACTTCACTTCGTCGGCGCTCATGAAGTAGCCGATCTTCCCGGCGTTCTCGGTCTTGCGCATCATGACAATGCTGGCCACTTGCGCCATGGCTTCGAGTTGAAGCACGCCGGGCATCACCGGATGTCCCGGAAAGTGCCCTTGAAAATACGGCTCATTGATCGAGACCGCCTTGACGCCGACCGCCCGCACATCCCCTTGAAATTCGATGATGCGATCCACCATGAGGAACGGATACCGGTGGGGCAGCGTGCGCATGACCTCATTCACATCCAGGGCGCCGGTGGTGGCCGCCACGGGGCGGACGGCGACGGCGGACATCTCGGCCTGGCGGTCGGCGAGCCGCTTGGCAGCCTGCGTATTGATCCCGTGACCGGGCTTCACGGCAACGACATGACCGAGAATCCGTCGCCCACAAAGTGCCAGATCCCCGATGATATCCAGAATTTTGTGGCGGACAAACTCCTCCGGGAACCGGAGCGGTTCCTTACTCAGGACGCTTTCCCCCCGGGCGACAATCGCGTTCTCCAGGCTGCCCCCCTTGATCAGCCCCTTGTCCATGAGCGGCTTGACGTCCTCATAAAAAACAAACGTGCGCGCGGGCGCAATTTCCTTCTCGTAAAATTCCGGAGTGATCTCCGCGCTCAGAAACTGGGTGAAGCGCCCCTGCGGACCGACCTGGGTGCAGGAAATCCGGAATTTTGTGTCGGGCAGGATCACCAGAACCGATTCGCCGGATTCGATGGTGAGCGGCTCACGGATTTCCAGGTAGCTGCGCAGGGCATCCTGTTCGACAATCCCGGCCTTGAGAATCATCGCGACAAAAGCCGCTCCGCTCCCGTCGCCGATCGGCGGCTCGTTGGCATTCATCTGGATGAGGGCGTTATCCACCCCCAAACCCGTCAGGGCGGAGAGCACGTGCTCGACCGTATGGATTTTCACCATGCCCTGCACGAGGGTCGTGGCGCGTTCGACGGTTTTGACATGGGCGGCCGCCGCCTCAACGATCGGCTCGTCGGGCAAATCCACCCGCTGGAACTTGAATCCGTGTCCGGCGGGCGCGGGAAGAATCGTGATCGTAACGTCCTCACCCGTGTGAAGGGCGCTTCCGGTCAGGGTGGCTGGGGATGCGAGTGTGCGTTGTTTATCCACGTGGCTTTATATGAAAATGCTTACGCCTGTTCGCCTGTGCGGAGCAGGATGTCGAGATACTTCTGATTGCTGTGCGTCACAATAATCAACACGGCAATTTTTTGGGAAGCAATCTTTGAGAGGGTTTTGCAAACATTTGCGGTATTCGCCGAGTCCAAGTTCCCCGGCTGGCCTGTCGAGCGAAACGCCAGCCCGCGCACGCAACACCGCTCCCCGAAGAATACGTTCGCGCGACATGGCGCAAATGGATCATATTGCCGTCCACCATTGCCACGATGTGAATCCTGATCAAGAAGACTTCGAGATCCTCGGGGAAACTCCGGCTCTCCTTGCGGTGAACAAGCCGGCGGGCCTCCTCGTTCACCCGACCAAGCCGGGTGGCCCCCGCACCCTCTGGGATGGACTCCGCGACCTCCTCCGCTACGAACTTGCCAACGGGGGCCAGATTTCCCTGATCAACCGACTCGACCGGGAAACCAGCGGAATCGTCCTTGTGGCAAAATCCGCCGGAGCCGCAAGGACCGCCGCAATGGCCATGCAGGAGGGCAAAATCAAAAAAGGTTACCTTGCGATCGTGACGGACTGGCCGACGGAGGACGCCTTCGAGTCCCGGGAACCCATCCTTCGGCTTGGCGAGGTGGCCGAATCTCCGATTTATCTCCAGCGCGCGGCGCATCCCAAGGGAGTGGCCGCACACACCCGCTTCCAGGTTCTGTCGCGTTTCGAACGCAGGGAAGGTCGCTTCGCGCTGGTTTCCGCCGAACCTCTCACCGGACGCACACATCAGATCCGGGTGCATCTCTCACACTTGGGATTCCCCGTCGTCGGGGATAAAATCTACGGCCCCTCGCCAGATTGCTACCTGGGGTTCCTCCGCACGGGTTGGACACCCGAACTGGCGCGGCGACTCCACCTGCCCCGCCACGCCCTCCATTCCGCCGAAATGGAAATCCCCTGGGATGGCACGCCCGAAAAATGGTCAAGCGGCCTGCCGACGGACCTTGCGGAGTTTTATTCGGCGGGCGATGAGTTCCAAGGCACGAGTTCCGGTTCATTCCTGAGGAGTGTCGCAATCTGCCCGGGTGCCGGATCGGAAGAATCCGGGCTTCCAAAGTCGAATGCCCACGCTACGATCCGCTGACTTCGGATATCAGTTGGGCAATGGAGAACAGGCAAATCGAACACTGGCTGCGTGAGGATGGGCAATTAACGTCTGCCCCGGCAACGCTCACCCCACTGGGGGGCGGGGTCTCCTGCGAAATCCACGTCGTCACCCAGGAGGACCGCGCATTTGTCGTCAAACGCGCCCTGGAACGCTTGCGCGTGGCCGCAGACTGGCGAGCGGATGTCTCCCGCAATACGGTGGAATACGATTTTTACAAATCCCTGGCGGAGCCCCTTTCCGGCGGCCTCCCCGAGGCGTATTTCCACAATCCCGTGCGGGGATACTTCACGATGGAATATCTCGGAGGGGAATGGTCCAACTGGAAGGAGTCCCTTTTGCAGGGGCGCTTTGATCCGCTGCATGGGGAACGGGCGGGTGCGCTCCTCGCCAAACTCCACTCCGCCACATGGCGGGACGACCGGCTGCTTCTCCGCTTCGATACCACGGAGAATTTTCGCCAATTGCGAACCGACCCTTATTTGCGCACGACGGCGGAGAAACACCCCGCAGTGAGGGAAATGCTCATGGCGGAGGCCGACCGGCTTGAAAGCAGCCGCATCTGTCTGGTTCACGGAGACTTTAGCCCCAAGAACCTGATGATTCGGGATCATCGCATGGTGTTGCTCGACGCGGAGGTGGCCTGGTTCGGAGATCCGGCCTTCGATGCGGCCTTTCTTCAGGCCCACTTTTTCCTGAAGGGAATCTTCCACGCGCCGCACGATACACTGTGGGAAATTGTCGCAGAATCCGCCTGGGAGGCTTATTGTGCGGGGCTGGGGACGCTCAGGGATCAGAATTTGGAGTTCCGTTGCGTCCGCCTGTTGGCCATTCTCCTGCTGGCGCGGGTGGATGGGAAATCTCCCGTCGAATACCTGTCACCTTCCCGGCAGGAAGTCGTGCGCGCTTTTGCCCTGGACGCCCTGAAAAACCTGCCCGGCAGTTTTCACGCCATGCGGACATCCTGGCGGAACCACCTTGCCCAACAGACTACCCTATGAAAATTCGCTCGCTGGACGCTTATCAAATCTACGACTCACGGGGAAATCCCACCATTGAGGCGGAAGTGACTCTGGAAAACGGGATGACCGGACGGGGGCTGGTGCCCTCCGGCGCCTCCACCGGCCAATTCGAGGCCAAAGAGCTGCGGGATGGAGAGGCCTCCCGCTTTCGCGGCAAGTCGGTCTTTCGCGCCATCGCCAACGTTCACCAGAAAATTGCCGCCGTCGTGCGCGGATGCGATGTGCTGGACCAACGGGCCATTGACGATTCCCTGATCGCCCTGGACGGAACACCCGACAAAAGCCACCTCGGCGCAAATGCCATCCTGGCCGTATCCCTGGCCGTTGCGAATGCCGCCGCTGTTGCCAAAGGTGTGCCGCTTTTTCAATCCCTCGGGGAAGGAACCCTCCTGCCTCTTCCGGAAATCCAGATTTTTGGTGGCGGAGCGCATGCCAACTGGCGCACGGATGTGCAGGATTTTCTTCTCATCGCCACCGGCGCCAAAACGTATGAAGAATCCCTGCGCATCACCTTCGACGTCTATCACGCCGCCGGGGATCTCATGAAGGAACGCGGCACTTGTTATGGCGTGGCCGATGAAGGCGGCTACTGGCCGGAATTCCGCACCAACGAAGAGGTCTTCGAAACCTTTCTCCGGGCCATTGAGCGGGCGGGTTACACGCCGGGAGTCGAAGCGTCCCTGTCGCTCGACATCGCCGCCAGTGATCTTTTTGACGAAGCCAGCGGCCTTTACCACTTCCGCCTCGAAGACAGATCCTTCGACTCCGACGCCTTTGCCGAACTCCTCACGCACTGGTGCGAAAAATATCCCGTCGTTTCGCTGGAAGATCCGATGGCGGACACCGATTTTGACGGTTGGAAAAAAATCCATTCCGCGCTCGGCTCCAAATTGCAACTGATCGGCGACGACCTTTTTACGACCAATATTGCGCGAATCCGGCAGGGCATGGAATCCGGTCTGGCCAACGCGGTGTTGATCAAGCTCAACCAGATTGGAACCGTAAGCGAGACGATGGATGCGATCCGTCTCACGCAGGAAGCGGGATGGAACCCGGTGGTCAGCGCGCGATCCGGGGAAACCGAGGACGCCTTTATTTCCCACCTTGCCGTTGCCACCGATGCCGGGCAATTGAAAGTGGGCTCCTTTTCACGAAGCGAGCGGATGGCGAAATGGAACGAAGTCCTGCGCATCAGCCGCTCCCTCGGAGCAAGGGCACGCTTTTCACCAATATGTTGAGCAAGCCCACTCCCCTTTCAATTCCGAAGATTCTGCTCTGGTCACTGGTCGTTCTTCTCGGTGCCGGATCCGTGGGCATCCTGGCCTTCAGTCGCGGGGAGCCGGTCAACGCGCTCTGGATGGTGATTGCCTCGCTTTGCGTTTTTGCGATTGCGTGGAGGTTCCATTCCGCCTGGCTGATGGCAAAGGTTTTGACATTGAACGACGAGCGCGCGACGCCCGCCGTCGTGCAGAACGACGGGAAGGATTATGTGCCGACAAACAAGTGGGTGGTCTTCGGACATCACTTTGCGGCCATCGCGGGGCCGGGGCCCCTTGTCGGTCCGGTGCTGGCGGCGCAGTTCGGATTTTTGCCCGGCATGCTCTGGATCCTGATTGGCGCCACGCTGGGCGGAGCGGTGCATGATTGCATCGCGATGTTTTGTTCCATCCGGCGCGGAGGGAAGTCCCTGGCCCAGATGGTTCGGGAGGAAGTGGGACCGTTCGCGGGCCTCATTGCCTTGCTGAGCATTCTGGCAATCATGGTGATTCTCCTCGCCGTGCTGGCACTCGTCGTGGTGAAGGCGCTCGCGGAAAGTTCCTGGGGACTCTTCACCATCGCGGCCACAATTCCCCTGGCGCTCCTCATGGGGGTCGGCATGAAAAACCGTTGGGCCGGCATGAAGACGATCAGTATCTTCGGCGTGGTCGGCCTCCTCCTCGCGGTGCTTGGCGGACGCTGGATTCAGGGCACCTTCCTCGAACAGTGCTTCCACCTGCGGGAAATCACCCTGGCTTTTTCTGTGATGGGCTATGGACTGCTGGCCTCCGTGCTTCCGGTGTGGTTGTTGCTGGCTCCGCGGGACTACCTGAGTTCGTTCCTGAAAATCGGCGCCGTGGGATTCCTGGCGGTGGCCATCATCGTCATCGCTCCGGTCCTGCAAATGCCGGCTCTCACCACATTTCTCGACGGCACGGGCCCGGTTTTTGCAGGGGCTGTGTTTCCGTTTTGTTTCATCACGATCGCCTGCGGAGCGGTCTCGGGATTTCACGCGATCATTTCCTCGGGCACCACGCCCAAATTACTCGCCCGCGAAAAGGACATCCGGGTGGTGGGCTACGGCGCCATGATCACGGAGATGCTGGTCGGCATCATGGCGCTCATTGCCGCCTGCACGATGCCGCCGGGGGAATATTTTGCGATCAACATGAAGGGCGAACCCGCCGCCGTGACCCGGAAAATCACCGACATGGGATTCCCCGTGACCGAGCAGGACATGAGTTCGCTGGCTTCAAGGGTGGGCGAACACAGCATGGTGGGCCGCACCGGGGGAGCTCCGACATTTGCCGTGGGAATGGCGAACATGTTTTCCCGCCTGGTGGACAATCCGACCGCCATCGCGATCTGGTATCACTTTGCCATCATGTTTGAGGCGCTCTTTATCCTCACAACGATTGACGCCGGCACGCGCGTGGGACGCTTTTTGGTCCAGGATCTTCTCGGCTATATCTGGAAGCCCCTGGGCAATACGAACTCCACGGCGGGAAACTGGCTGGCGAGCCTGGGTTTCGTGGCGGCCTGGGGGTATTTCCTGTATCAGGGCGTTGTGGATCCGCTCGGCGGCATCAATTCCTTCTGGCCCATCTTTGGCGTCGCCAACCAGCTCCTCGCCGTCATTGCGCTCTCCCTCGGCACCACCGTCCTGTTGAAAATGGGACGCCTCCGTTACCTCTGGGTTCCCTTGCTCCCGCTGGTGTGGTTGACGATCATCACCATGAGTGCCGGATGGCAGAAAATCTTTGCTGCCGATCCCCGTCTCGGCTTTCTCAGCGCGGCGCGCGCCCTCGAAGCCCGGATTGCCACAGGCGGCGATCCGGCTCAACTGGCCGCCTGGCATCACCAGATCTTCAACAATCACGTCAACTCGGTGGTGACCGGATCTTTCCTCGTTCTTGTCATCCTGATCGTGGCGGCCAATGCCCGGCTCTGGTGCCGGATCCTTCTCGGAAGGACGACCCCCGCCCCCAGGGAGGAACCGTTTTTTTCCGTCATGGATTTTGAGAGCCCGAACAAGCCGGCCAAAAACCATTGAGCCGAACCCACCCTGGCAACGGATCAAACATCGCCGCGCATTCCGTGAAACCCCTCCCGAATGCGGCCAGTTCCTGAGACGCAACACATTGTGTCTTGAAAGACCTCCGCCCTCCTGACAGAGATGTGCGGGTGAAAACCACGGAAGGCAAACATCATTTTTTTCGCGGGCTTTTCGGCGCGCGATCTGACGGGAAACCCGGCTATTGGCAGTTGGTCGCCGCGGGGGAACCGTTTCGGATGCTTTTTCCGCTGGGTGCCATCATCGGAATCGTCGGTGTTGCGATGTGGCCGCTCTTTGTCTGGCATATCACCGCCGCCCACCCGGGCATCGCCCATGCACGAATCATGGTGGAGGGATTCCTCGCGTGCTTCGTGACGGGATTTCTCGGGACCGCGTTGCCGCGACTTCTCGGGGTGCCAAAAATCACGATCTACGAAACGGTGGGGTTCGGTGTGGCTCTGGTGGCCACGGTCTGTCTGCACCATTGCGGGTTCACCCTGTGGGGGGATTTGCTGTTTTTTTGCACCCTCCTTTCGTTCGTGCTTCTGCTTGGTGTGCGCATCAAGCACCGCCAGGACACCCCCCCGCCGGCCTTTATCCTGGTCGCGATGGGGTTGCTATCCGCATTGACCGGATCTCTCGGGCTCGTGATCTCCCAGGCGATACCCACTCTGGCACCCCCCTGGTTGCTGCCTGTTGCCAAGCTGCTGCTGTATCAGGGATTCATTCTCCTTCCGATCATGGGAATTGGGGCCTTCCTGCTCCCACGATTTTTCGGACTTCCGAACCGGCAGAGTTTTCCGGAATCCCTTGCCTTGCCGCCGGGCTGGAAACGTCGGGCCACCTTCGCGGCGACATGCGGGCTGGTGGTGATTGCCAGTTTCGCGATGGAAGCGCTCGGAATTGGCCGCTGGGCCTACGCCCTGCGGGCCGGTGCCCTGCTGGTATATTTTTTCCGGGAGGTGCCCGTTCACCAGGCGGGGTTCGGCGGGGGGTCGCTGGCCTTTGGCTTGCGGATTGCGCTGTTCGCCATTCCGACCGGCTACATCCTTCTTGCGATCATGCCCGAACGTTCGACCACCCTGCTGCACGTCGTCTTCATCACAGGCTTCAGTCTGCTCACCTTTATTGTGGCGAGTCGCGTGGTGTTCGGACACAGCGGACAGACGGAAAAATTCCGGGCCTCCCTTTGGCCGATCCTCGTTCTCTGTGCGTTGTTCTTCCTTGCGATGCTCACCCGCGTGTCAGCGGACTGGTTGCCAAAGGTGCAAATGAACCACTACGCCTACGCCGCCGTCGCCTGGGCAACCGGCGTCATCCTCTGGGCGATTTGCATTCTTCCCGGCGTACGGAAGGCCGACGCCGAGTAAGTCGGCCGGACATCTGTCCGTCAGGAAATCAACTTGCGAAGGTCGCCAGTGATGCGCCCATCGTAAAGAGCCTTGCCAATGATCGCCCCATGAAGACGGGGCATTTTCGAGAGCTTCCGGAGATCCTCCGCGCTTGAGACTCCTCCACTGGCGATCAAATCGCACTCGAGGATCTTCAACAGATTTTCCAATTCGGCATAGTTCGGGCCTGCGAGCATGCCATCGGTCGCGATATCGGTGTAGATGATTGTTCCGACGCCGGCCACCTGGGCAATCAGAGCCAGATCGGACGCAGTGGTCGAGGTGGTCTCCGTCCAGCCTTTGACAGCGACTTTTCCCTGGTTGGCATCAATGCCGACAGCGATCCGCTCTCCTCCGAATTCCGCACACATTTCCGCGATATAATCCGGCGATTCGCAGGCCTTTGTGCCGAGGATGACCCGGCTGACCCCACAACTGAAGGCGGCACTGACATTCTCGAAATTCCGCATCCCCCCACCCAGTTCGCACGGGATGTTGACCGAGGCGCAGATCTTTTCGATGGCCGCCAGATTTTTTGGCTCGCCGGAAAACGCCGCATCCAAATCCACCAGATGCAACCAGTCCGCCCCGGAGTCCTCCCACTTTTTGGCAAAGGCAACCGGGTCCGGGGAATAAACGGTTTTTTCGGAGGCGAGTCCGCGCTTGAGGCGCACGACTTCCCCTCCCATCAGGTCAATGGCTGGCAACAGGATCATAGGGTGGTAAGAAAATTTCGGAGAACCGCCAGACCGGCCGCCTGGCTCTTCTCCGGGTGGAATTGCGTGGCATGGAGGCTGCCCTTCGAAACACTGGCTGCAAAGGGACCTCCATAGTCACAGAGGGAACTCGCCAGCAAGGGATCGGCGGGTGCCGGATAAAACGAATGCACAAAGTAAAACGCGGTTTCCTCCGGCAGTCCGCAAAAGAGCGGGCCCTTCAAACCCGACACGGTATTCCAGCCCATGTGCGGCACCTTGAGGCGCGAGGAGGAGAACCGGACAACCGTCCCCGGGAGGATCCCCAGCCCCTTCACGCCGGGCGATTCTTCGCTGGCTTCGAAGAGGAGTTGGTAGCCGAGGCAGATTCCCAAATACGGACGTCCGGCCTCGATCCATTCCCGCAGGGGTTCCCACAATCCGGTGGCCTGTAGGTTGGCGGCGCAATCCCCGAAAGATCCGACTCCTGGCACGACAACGGCATCCACAGCCGCGAGCTGTCCGACATCCGAGATCAGAACCGTCGTGGCGCCCGATGCCTCCAACGCCTTGCGCACACTGCGCAGGTTGCCGCTGCCGTAATCCACGACTCCGAGGGATTTCGAACTCACGTCCCTACAGGCTTCCCTTCGTGCTCGGGACGCCCTCCACCCGGGCGTCAATCTGTGTGGCCTGATCGAGTGCCCGCGCGAGGGCCTTGAAAACCCCCTCCGCCATGTGATGCGCATCCCGTCCGGCCAGAATGTCCACATGCAGGTTCATCGCTCCGTGAACGGAAAGGGCCCGCAGAAATTCCTCCACCAACTGGAACGAAAAATTCCCGCCGATCGCCTCCACACTTTTCGGGGCGTTGAACGCCAGGTAGGGCCGCCCGCTCAAGTCCACAACCACCCGCACGAGGGCCTCGTCCATCGGCACATAGGCGAATCCATAGCGGCGGATGCCGGCCTTGTCATTGAGTGCCTTGTGGAGCGCCTGACCGAGCGTGATGCCCGTATCCTCCACCGTGTGGTGAAAATCCACCGCGAGATCCCCCTGCGCATCGAGATCCAGATCGAAGAGCCCATGCCGGGCAAAAAGCGTGAGCATGTGATCGAAGAACGGCACGCCGGTCGTGAGCTTCGCGACCCCTTTGCCGTCAAGATTCAAGCGAAGCTTGATGCTGGTTTCTGAAGTTTTTCTTTCGATGGAAGCGTCTCGGGCCATGGCGTGAGGAAATCAGAGAATCAGCATCTTGAAAAGGGTGGATCGCCACCTCCCCCTTGCCTCAGGGAAGGAAAAGGAAGGCGAGGATAAAAATGGCCGTCGGGCCCAGGGCGGCGAGAAGCAACTTCACGGCATCAACTCCGTTTTCTCCGAAGTAGGATTGCAGAAGCGACTGGCCGGCCGGATTGGGGGCGTTGGCAATCACCGTAAGCCCGCCGCCCGCCACGGCACCTGCCATGACCGACAATTTTGCCTGGTCGGTAAATCCGGGGACGAGCGACGCCAGGTAGGTAATGGCGGCGTTGTCGTTGAAGGCGGTCAAAGCAGCCGAACCAAGCAGGAGCTGAACAGGATTGAGGCTCGTCAATACGGGCTCGATCCACCATTGCTGGCATCCGCCATGGATCACGAGACCGGCAAGGAAAAAGCCGACGAGCACCGGGGAGCGGAGGTTGATGAGATCCTGATTTCTCTCGGTGGCCATCACGAAAGCCTGAAAGAGCATGAACATCAAAAGCACAATCGCGGCATAGTGGGAGAAGCCCACCACAAGCCCGATGAACAGGAGATGGAACCCCACGATCCAGCCCGGTACACGGGCTTCGTTTCGGTCGGTGTCCGCCACCGGATCGCGCAGGGAGAGGAGTTCCCGGCGAAAGATCCCAAAGACCATGACATTGCACACGACGATTCCCAGGGCGGCCTTCCATCCGAAATTGCCCAGCATGAACGCCAGGTTCCAATCCCATTTCGAAGCCACCATCACAACCGGCGGCGCCGCAAAGTGGGTCAGGGTGCCTCCGACGGACACATTCACAAACAAAAGTGCCAGCGTCGCGTAGCGCAGGGCCATCGAGGGCTTGAGCCGGTAGAACTTCGCCGCAAGCAGCATGGCGCAAATCGTCATTGCCGCCGGCTCGGTGATAAAGGATCCCAGCAACGGGCCCAGAGTAAGAAGCGAAAACCACCACGCGGCGGGAGTCGCCCCCCCCAGATCCGCCACCCGCCGCAAACAGCTCTCCGCCAAATGCAGAACCGGACGCGAACTGGCAATGGCCATGATCACAACGACAAAGATCGGCTCCGTGAAGTTGACCCCGTTGATGTATTCGCTCATGGTTCCCGGTCCTTCCAGGATCGTCATCGCCACCGCGAGCGGAATCACCCAGATCCCGAAAATCGCCTCCACCTCCCCCAGAAAGTGGAACAAAACCGCAAGGAACTTTTCCCGGTCCCCCTCGCGGTCGAGAATCTGTCGGCGATCCGGATCCTCTTCCAGCCTGCTCAGAATCTCGTCATGCCTGCGCTCATGCTGATGGGAAATATTCCGGAATTTCGCGGCGAGGAACGTGTGGGCAATCGCCCCGAAAAAGAGAAGCGTGGCAACGGCATTAAAGGGATTCTTCCGCACCCTCCCGGACAGCTTGATCCAGAGGTTGGTCTCCCTGGCATCCTCATAACATTCCAAGGGCATGGGAAATTCCTTCTGTGGAGGAGCCGCCGCGCGCACGAGGCCGCATCCCAACAAACAGACCAGGAACACAGCCAGTGCCGGCAGATTTTTGAAACCAGGAACCCAACTCATGAAAAGGGGCTTAGCACAGATTTGCGGGATCGCAAGATATGGCGGATGCAGGAAAACCATTGCGCGACGGCCTCCCGCAGGAAATGATCCCTCCCCGATGTTTACAGGACTCGTTGAAGAAATGGGCGAATGCCAGTGGCTTCGCCGAACCGCGCAATCCACGCAGCTCACCGTCACGGCGCCCCATATCGAGAAGCGCATCCGGACGGGCGACAGCGTGGCAGTCAACGGGTGTTGTCTCACGGTGACGGCCCACCACAAGGGCAACATTTCCTTTGATCTTCTGGAGGAGACCCTCAAATGCACGAACCTGAAGTCCCTGCGCCCGGGAGCCCCGGTCAATCTGGAGCGCGCACTGGCGGCGGATGGACGACTGGGCGGTCACTTCGTGCAGGGGCATGTGGACGCCACAACCCTCCTCCGCGAAGCCACGCCGAAGCAGGGGGATCTCCGCCTCGATTTTGAGATGCCTGCGGACTCCGCGCGCTACATCGCCTACAAGGGGTCGGTTGCCATCAACGGAGTAAGCCTCACGGTCGCCGAGGTCGGCAGCGAGACGTTTACGATTTGGATCATCCCGCACACGCGCAAGGCCACCAACCTAGGAGAACTCACGCCCGGCGACGCGGTGAACCTCGAGTGCGACATCCTTGCCAAATACACCGAGCGGATCCTGGCCACCAAATAGCCGAGCCCGGACGGCTCAGGGCTTTTTGTATTTGAAGGCAATCACCGAGAGCGGCGGAAGATCGAGGAGGATCGAGTGCGGCCGTCCCTGCCAGGCCCGATTTTCCTCCGAGTAACGCCCGCCGTAATTTCCCACATTGCTGCCGCCGTAGGTTTCGGCGTCGGTATTGAGCACCTCCTCGTAGTATCCCTGGGCCGGAACTCCGACGCGATAGGCCGAACGCACAACCGGCGTGGCATTGATGACAAAAAGGATGTCTGCCCCGCTGCGGGACTTCCGCAAAAACGACCAGACGGTGTTATCGGCATCGTGAAAGTCCACCCATTCAAATCCGTCGTAGCTGTCGTCGAGTTCATGGAAGGACGGTTCCTTTTGGTAGAGCCAGTTGAGATGCTGGACCAGTCGGCGGAGTCCGTCGTGCATCGAGAACTGGGTCAGGTGCCAGTCGAGGCTTTTTGCGTGGTTCCACTCCTGCCATTGCCCGAACTCCATGCCCTGGAAGATGAGTTTCTTGCCGGGGTGAGCCCACATCCAGGCCAAAAACATCCGGCAATTCGCAAACTTCTGCCACATGTCGCCGGGCATTTTGTCGAGGAGCGATCCCTTGCCATGCACGACTTCATCATGGCTGAGCACCAACACAAAATGTTCCTGGAACGCATAGAGCATTGAGAACGTGATGTCGCCCTGGTGGTAGCGCCGGTGGATGGGATCCTTGCTGATGTAGCGCAGGCTGTCGTTCATCCAGCCCATGTTCCACTTGAACCCGAATCCCAGCCCGCCCGCATACGTCGGACGGGAGACCCCCGGCCACGCGGTGGATTCCTCGGCCATCATCCGGATGCCGGGAAACCGATCATAGCAGACCTCGTTGCACCGCTTGAGAAACTCGATCGCATCGAGATTCTCGCGTCCGCCAAAACAATTGGGAATCCACTCGCCGGGCTTGCGCGAGTAGTCGAGATACAACATCGACGCGACGGCATCCACCCGCAGTCCGTCAATGTGGTATTCATCCATCCAGAAAAGCGCATTGCCGATCAGGAAATTTTTCACCTCATTGCGTCCGTAGTTAAAAATCAGCGTCCCCCAATCCATGTGCTCACCCAGACGCGGATCTTCGTGCTCGTAGAGGCAGGTGCCGTCGTAACGGGCCAACCCATGCGCGTCCTTGGGAAAATGGCCGGGCACCCAGTCCAGAATCACGCCAATCCCCGCGCGGTGGCATCTGTCCACGAAATGCCGGAATTCATCGGGATTTCCGAACCGGCTCGAAGGGGCGTAGTAGTTCACAACCTGATATCCCCACGAACCGTCGAAGGGATGTTCCATCACCGGGAGCAGCTCGATGTGCGTGAAGCCCAGTTCCTTGACATACGGGATGAGGCGATCGGCGAGTTCGAGATAACTCAGGAACCGATCCCCCTCCCCGGCGGCCCGCTGCCAGGAGCCGAGATGAACCTCGTAGATGCTCATCGGCGTGGCATACGGGTTCTGCCGCGCACGGCCTTCCATCCACTCGGAGTCCGACCAGCCAAAGCGGTTCAGATCAAAAACCATGCAGCCGGTCTCGAGGGTGTGCTGGGCAAAAAAGGCATAGGGATCGGTCTTCAGGAAAACCTCACCCTGCGGACCCCGGATCTCAAATTTGTAGTGCGCCCCTTCGTGGACGCCCGGCACAAAAATTTCCCAGATCCCCGAGGGCACCAGCTTCCTCATGGAATGCGTGCGCCCGTCCCATCCATTGAAATCCCCCGCCACGCTCACACGCTGGGCGTTCGGCGCCCAGACGGAAAAGTGGACCCCGGGCACTCCGCCGATTTCCATCACGTGGGCGCCAAGTTTTTTGTAAATGTCGTAATGCGTCCCCTCGTTGAACAGATAGATGTCCATCTCCCCGAGAACCGGTCCGAAGGAATACGGATCGTGCGCGCGCCATCTCGCATTGTCGTGTCCGGTGAATTCCAGCGTGTAGGCGAAGTCCCCGGTCACTCCGGGAAGGATCGCCTCGAAAAGCCCGCTCTCATGAATCCGTGACAACTCATGGGCCTTCCCTCCGGAGTCCACCATGCGGACCTTCGCGGCCTCCGGACGGAAGACCCGCCCGATCCACCGGCCCAGGGATTCCCGCAGACCGAGAATCCGAAAGGGATCACAATGCCGGGCTTCAATGAGGGGATAAAAATCGTCATCCGAAAGGAGCGAGGGATTCATTGCGCCCATCCTACCGACTCCCCGGTGGAATGGATAGTTTTTCTTGGACATCCCTCGCGCGGCCTGATGTCCGCAGGGAATTTCGTCGCGAGGAGGTTTTCCCGCAAGCGGTGCCTTGTCATGGCGGGGAACATCCGCCATACCACGCGAAGATGAAATCCGCAGGGGACCAGACATTGAAACCGCACGAGGTACGCCGGAATTTTCTTTGCCTGGTCTGGACGGGATCGGTCTTTGCGATGGGATGGGCGGAGGTGATGGCTGTGCTGCAGCCGTTGCTCGTCCACTACGGCGCGTCAAACGCCCAGATCGGGATCGTGCAGGGCGTCCTCATCGCCACTCTTCCGGGGATGTTTCTCTCGCCGTGGATCACGAGGCGGTTCCGATACAAAAAATTCTACCTCTACGTCGTGGACACGCTCTACCTGCTCCCGATCGGCATCGTGGGAGCCGCCGTGTGGATCGGCATCACGGACAATGGCGCCGCGATGGTCGGCTTGATTCTCGTGCTGATGGGCGCGGGCCAGATTGCGGCGGGATTTGGCGGGCTGCCCAATCAGGAATTCTTCGCGGCCTGCATTCCCATGCGCCTCCGGGGACGCCTCGCGGGACTCACCTCGGGCGTGGGCGGATTGCTGGGCATTGCGGGAGCCAGCTTTGCCGGATGGGTGCTCGTCGTCCTCCCCAAGCCCCAGGGATTCGGCGCGCTGCTCGTCCTGGCCTGGGTGATCTGCCAGATCGCCGACACGGCGATCCTTTTTGCCCGGGAACCCCCCACGCCGGTCGAACAATCCCCCAAACCCTGGGGAAAAACGATGTGGAGTGCCTTTCTTCGCGACTCGGATTTCCTGCGCCTCACGCTGACCGTCTGCCTCATCTCCGTGCTCGTCGGACAGCTTTCCCTCTTTGCCAGCGTCTTTGCCTTCCGGGAGTTGAAGTTCGAGGCCCAGATGGCCGCCGGACTTTGGATGTGTACGTCCATTGCCCGCCTGACGCTGAGCCCGGCGGCCGGATGGCTCACCGACCGGTGGGGCGCCAAAAATTCCCTGCTGCTCTGGCCGGCCTTGTCGGCTCTCGCATTCTTCCCGCTCGCGATCTTTCCCGGAAAAATTTCCGTCTTTGCCGCAACGGCTCTGGCCGCCGTGGCCTGGAGTGGCTTCTCGGGCGCAATGAACGCCCTCACCTGCGGGATCCCCAAACCCGAGCATCGCGCCGGGCATTTCACCCTGCTCGGGTTTTGTTTCATCGCCGCAAATTCCGCCGGACCCGTCCTTGTCGGATGGATGTTCGACAGGATGCCCTACCGTTCGGGATTCCTGGTCCTTGGCGGCGTGGCCCTTGCGGTAACGGCACTCGGCTCCCTCCTCCTGCGGGGCCTCAGCTCCAAGGCGGAGGACTTTCACTGATTTTTTGCCCGGATGCCCCCGGATCCAAAACGCGGACGGCTTGTGATGGGTTTCCGCTTTCCAGAAGGCGCGGGGTTGGCGCATGATGGAGGGCATGGATTATCTGGAACGGGCCCGACGGGTCTTCGATATCGAACTTCAGGAAACCGCCGCCGTTTGCTCCCGGCTGGATGAGAATTTTTCCAGGGCGGTCGAGGCGATCCGGGTCGCCATCGAGAATCGGGGGAAGGTCGTCATCCTTGGCGTGGGCAAATCCGGCCACATTGGGGAAAAAATTGCGGCCACCCTTACGAGCACGGGTTCTCCCGCCGTTGTGTTGAATTCCCTCAATGCCCTGCATGGCGACCTCGGCGTGGTGGCCGACGGGGATGTGATTCTGGCGTTGAGCTACAGCGGAGAAACGGAGGAACTGCTTGCCGTGTTGCCGGCCTTTGTCCGCATGGGATTGCCGATTCTGGCGATCACCGGCGACCCCGGCTCGACCCTGGCCCTGGCGTCCGCCGCCGTGCTGGACGTGAAGGTCTCGCAGGAGGCCTGCCCGCTCAATCTCGCCCCGACATCCAGTTCCACGGCCATGCTCGTGCTCGGAGATGCCCTGGCAATGACGCTTCTCGAAGCCCGCGGATTCCAAAAGGAAGACTTCGCGCGGTTCCATCCCGGTGGCAGTCTCGGCAGGGGGCTTCTGCTTCGTGTCCATCAAATCATGCGTCCGGTTTCCGAACTCGCGATCCTCTCGGCCACGGATACGGTTCTCGATGCCGTGAGAGCCATGACCACCCACCGGGCGGGGGCGGCGGTCATCGTCACCGCAGACGGAAAACTGGAGGGCATCTTCACCCACGGGGATTTTTCCCGGCATTTTCCCGAAACCCCCGACATCGGCCCCCGGAATGTCGGCGACTTTATGACGCGAAATCCGATTGCAATCCCCGGCGACAAACTCGCGGCGGAGGTGTTGCAAATCCTCGAACAGCACCGCATTGATGACCTCGTCGTGATCAACGCCGCAAACGAACCCATCGGGCTGGTGGACTCGCAGGATCTGACCCGCCTGAAGATCCTGTAAGAATGCTCCGGGCATTCCACAAGCCCTTCGGAGTGCTCTCGCCATTTGGCCGGAACGCCGGACTGGCACCAGCTTCCCCATCGACAACGCTCCCCCCAAACATTTAAATAAACCTCCTTATGCACATCCCGTCTGAAATGATGAATGGTGCGGTCTGCCCCATGACCGCTTTTGTGGCTGCCACTGGAGTCGCCGGAGCCGCTTGGGTCGCTGCAAAAAGCGATGTCAAACCGGATGCAAAAAAGTTTGCCTCCGTCAGCGCCCTGATTTTTGCCGGGCAGATGATGAACTTTCCGATCAGTGGGGGGACCTCCGGCCACCTGCTGGGGGGAGTGCTCGCTTCCGCCCTGCTCGGCACACCGTTCGGCATTCTTGCGCTCTCTTTGGTGTTGACGGTTCAGTGCCTGCTCTTTTCCGACGGGGGACTTTCGATGCTGGGAGCGAACATCCTGAACATGGCGCTTCTGGGTGCCGGCCTGGGAGGCCTCATTGCGGGACAGATCCGGGATCGCTCCGCCCGCTCCCTCGCCCGCCTGGGATTTGCCGCCTGGCTCTCGGTTCCCCTCGCCGCCCTGGCCTGCTCGCTGGAGTTGGCGTTTTCCGGCACGGTGGCCTTCCCGGTTTCCGCTCCGACCATGCTCGGGACCCATGCCATCATCGGAATCGGGGAGGCCTTGCTGACAGTCCTTGGCTTTTCCCTGCTCCACACCCCGACGGCCGATCCATCGAAAAATGCGGCGGTTCCCGCCGTGGCCGCACTTGTGATCGCCCTCGTGCTCAGTCCGTTCGCCAGCGGACTCCCGGATGGCTTGGAGTGGGTGGCGGAGTCGCTTGGCTTCCTGCACGCATCGGCTCCGACATTTGCGGCTCCGCTGGCAGACTACACGATTCCGGGCTCCCTGCCCGTCGCCGTCTCCACCAGCCTGGCCGGTCTGGCCGGTGTGCTGGCAGTTTTTGCCCTGGGGTGCGCAATGGCGTCCGCCTGGAATCTTTCCCGCGCCTCCCGCACGGCTTGACATTTCAGCAGGATCAAAAAAAGTGCTGGAATGAGTTCCGGACCCATTTCCCAATTTATTGACCACCACTTCCGCCACTTCAACGCCGCCGCGTTGAAGGACGCCGCCAACGCGTATTCCAAACACCTCGACGACGGGGGCATCATGCTGGTGACACTGGCCGGGGCGATGAGCACGGCGGAGCTGGGCCTCTCCCTGGCGGAAATGATCCGGCAGGATAAAATACACGGCATCGTCTGCACCGGCGCCAACCTCGAGGAAGATGTCTTCAACCTGGTCGCCCACGACTTCTACGAGCGGCTCCCAAACTATCGGGATCTCACCCCGGCGGATGAACAGGCGCTGCTTGACCGGCACATGAATCGCGTCACCGACACCTGCATCCCGGAAATGGAGGCGATGCGGCGCATCGAAAACGTGATCCTCAAGGAATGGATGGATGCCGATGCGCGCGGCGAACGTCTTTTCCCGCATGAGTTCTTTTGGCGAATCCTCGATACGAAAGAATTGCAGGCCACCTTCCAAATTGATCCGAAAAACAGCTGGCTCCTCGCCGCGAAGGAGAAAAACCTCCCGATGTTCGTCCCCGGCTGGGAGGACTCGACGCTCGGCAACATGTATTCCGCCCACTGCATCGAAGGGGATGTCAAAAATGTCCACACCGTGCGCACGGGGATCGAATACATGATCTCCCTCGCGGAGTGGTATGCGCCCACCAGCAAAAAGTCTCCGATCGGGTTCTTCCAGATCGGCGGGGGGATCGCCGGCGATTTCCCGATTTGTGTCGTCCCGATGCTGCATCAGGACTTGCGTCGCGAGGACGTGCCGCTCTGGGGGTATTTCTGCCAGATCAGCGACTCGACGACCAGCTACGGAAGCTACTCGGGCGCGGTGCCGAATGAAAAAATCACATGGGGAAAGCTTGGCGAGCACACGCCGAAGTTTGTGATCGAGTCCGACGCCACGATCGTCGCCCCCCTCCTCTTCGCCAAAGTCCTCGGCTGGTAACCTCATGCATATTTCCGACATTCTGAAAGCGGGCACCCCCACGTTTTCGTTCGAGTTTTTTCCGCCAAAAACTCCCCCGGCACTCGATCAGCTCTTCGAAAACATCCGGCAACTTGAACCGCTCAAGCCGGCGTTCGTGAGTGTGACCTACGGGGCCGGCGGCACGACGCGCGAACTGACCCATGAACTCGTGGTCCGCATCAAGACGACCACCTCACTCGATCCCATCCCCCACCTCACTTGCGTGGGACACACCGAACAGGAAATCCAACGCATTTTGGAACGCTACGCGGCTGCGGGCGTCAGCAACATCCTCGCCCTCCGGGGCGATCCCCCGCGCGACCGGACGGACTACGACCACTCGCAGGATGTCTTCCCGCAGGCGACCGATCTCGTCGGGTTCATCAAAAAATTTTCCGGGCACCGGGATCCCCGGGGCTTCGGCATCGGGGTCGCCGGCTTTCCGGAAGGCCACCCGGCCACCCCAAACCGCCTGGTGGAAATGGATCACCTCAAGGCCAAGGTGGATGCGGGGGCGGACTACATTTGCACCCAGCTCTTTTTTGACAACCGGGACTTTTTTGATTTCCGGGATCGCTGCGCGCTGGCGGGGATTTCCGTGCCGGTGATCGCGGGGATCATGCCGGTGACGAGCCTCGCCTCGATGAAGCGCATGGCGGAACTGGCCGGGGGGGCAAGATTTCCCGCCCGGCTGCTCAAGGCTCTCCAGCGGGGCGAAAGCTCGCCGGAAGCCATCCGCCAGATCGGTCTGCACCACGCCACCGAGCAATGCGCCGACCTCCTCGACCAGGGCGTCGCGGGCATCCATTTTTACACGCTCAACCAATCTCCCGCCACGCGTGAAATCTGTCAGCGCCTCGGGCGAACGCTCTAAAAACACAATGCCTCCGCGTCGGAAACCGGTCGGGACTCGAATGGGTGATGCGGGGAAGCCCCGTTGGCCATGAGCAACGACAAGGCGGACCTCCGCGCCGCGATGCGTGAAGCCGCGCTGCGGCGCAGGGACTCCCCGGCCCTCTCACGCAAAATCGCCGCGCAACTCCACAACTGGCACCGTTGGATGGATGCCCGGACGATTGCCGGTTTTTCCGCCCTGCCTGGTGAACCCGATCCCCTGGATCCCTGGCCCTTGGGAAAGAGGATCGCTTTGCCCCGTGTGCAGGGCACGGATCTCACCTTTCACCCTGTCACCCACCGCGAAGAGTTGGTCACTGGAGATTTCGGGATTTTGGAACCCCCCGAAACCTCTCCCTGTGCGGGCAGGAATTTCGACATCATCCTTGTGCCCGGCCTGGCTTTTGACTTTGCCGGCGGACGATTGGGACGGGGAAAGGGATTCTATGATCGCTTCCTCGCCGACGCGCGGGGGCTTCGGGTCGGAGTCTGTTTCGAGGACCAGATCGTGGATCACGTTCCCGAAGAACCCCACGACGCACGAATGGATTTCGTGATCACTTCCACCGCAATTTTTCCCTGCGGTTCGTAAAATACATATCGAGTCCGGCTCTCCCCAGGACGTCCGGCTCGGTCTCTTCCAACCGACAAACCGCAATCAACTTCCGAAGGAGCACGAGGGAGGCGATCGCATCGCAACGGGCATCGTGCCATCGAAAATTGGCGGTCTGGATTTCCTTCTCAGACTCCAGACCAAGCGACTTGATCACGGCCCCCAGCGAGTAAGAGGGAAGATCGGGATACACCGCCCGGGAAAGATGGAGCGTGTCCACCCAGGGGCCGAAGGCGTGAAACGGAAACGTCCGGAGAAAGCGCTTCTCCGTGGCGGCACCGTGCGCAACAATCCAGCAACCCTCCATCGCGGGCTTGATCTGCGGCCACAAGTCGCGAAATCGCGGGGCATCCTCGAGCATGGCATCGGTAATGCCATGCACCTTGCGCGCCGCCCATGTCACCTCGCTCTCCGGGCGCACGTAGCTGCACAGCCCGTCCGTGATCACTGTTCCGGTCAGGTGGACAATCGCGATTTGAACCGGCTCATCGGCCCGGCTGGGTGCAGATCCCGCGCTCTCGAAATCAATCGCCGCAAATCGTGTCTGCCCGATTCTCAAGCGCGTAGCAGGTTCTCCGTGGACTCCCAATCCAGACAGGCATCGGTAAGGGAAACTCCGTATTTCAATCCGGCACCCGAAGCCGACAATGGCTGGTTCCCCCCATGGAGGTGGCTCTCCAGCATGGCGCCGATGATTTCCCGCCGCCCCTCCTGCCGCTGGGCGCGAATGCTCTTCCAGACATCCGCCTGGCGGAGCGGATCCTTTCCGGAATTTGCATGGCTGCAATCCACCATCAACGCGGGCTTGAGGCCCGCCTTGGAAAGCGTCCCGCAGGCTGCCGCGACATGATGCGGATGGTAGTTCGCCCCCTCACGACCCCCGCGCAACACCACATGACTGTCCGGATTGCCCGCCGTTTTAATGATGCTCGTGGCGCCATCCTGGTCAATGCCGAGAAAGCTGTGCGGCGCCATCGCCGACTTCAGGGCATCCAGCGCGGTCTGAACGCTTCCATCGGTTCCATTTTTGAAACCCACCGGCATCGAAAGCCCGCTGGCCATCTCCCGGTGTGTCTGGGACTCGGTCGTCCGGGCCCCGATCGCCGCCCAACTGATCAGTTCGGCGGTATATTGCGGGATGATCGGATCCAAAAACTCCGTGCCCGCAGGCAGACCAAGCTCCAAAATATCGAGCAACAATTTTCGCGCGAGCAGGATTCCATGCGCCAGATCGCACGAGTCGTCCAGATGGGGATCATTGATCATCCCCTTCCAGCCGATCGTTGTCCGCGGCTTTTCGAAATAGACGCGCATCACGAGGAAGAGACGGTCCGAAACCTCCCGGCTCAGTGCCGCCAGGCGGGTGGCGTATTCCATCGCGGACACGGGATCGTGAATGGAACACGGCCCCACAACAACCAACAGCCGATCATCCTCCCCGCTGAGGATCGCCCGGGCGGTCGCACGGGCCTCACTCACCAGCCGGAGGTGCCGGCTCCGGGCCGGGAGTTGTTCCTTGATCTGGGCCGGCGTAATCAGGCGGGTCACCCCCACAACGTGAACGTTATCCACCGGAACCCCGGGTCTCTTCTGTTCCTTCTTCAAAATGGTCATTGGCATGAACCAGGCACTATCCCCCAAATCACGGATTCACGCAAAATTTTTCGCCGGAAGGAGGGGAACCTTGCCGGTTTCCCCAATATCCCCTCACCACTCACAAGGAATTTTCCTTGTGAGATCGCAGCCTCGGCGGATTGCTCAACAATGCCCCTACAAATTACTCCAACGCCTTCAGTTGATCGGGCGGAAATGGGACGGTGTTGTTATAAATCCAGTAAGAACCAACGGTTTCGAGTGCCTTGCGGACGTTTGCACGCATCATACGGGGACTCAATGCCGTGGTATAGAATCCGGGCGACCAGACGGCCTTGGGGTTCAATTCGAGCACTCCCGCCCTTGCCTCCTGCGACCACCCCTTCAGGAATCCACTGTAGCTTCTTTCATCGCAAACCAAAACAGGATGCCCCAATCGAGCCAGCCCTTTTAGCAGTCCGCGATAATACCATGTGGGTTGGTAGATATAAAAATGTATCTCGAAATTCGGCGTAATGTCCTTGATCGCATCGACAAGTTTATCGACCTGCTTTTGTGCGCAAGTTTCGAGGTATTTCCAGTAATCCGCTTCCTTCCCCGCGGCTTCCAGCCAAGGCTTGCGCCCGGCGGCCACAGGCAGAGATTCCTTCGTTCCAATCTTTTTCAGGAATCCACCGAAGCAGGTATCACAAAAGCAATAGTGTTCATTGATCGCTCCACTGCGTTCCTTTCCGTAATACTGTTCGGTGTCCAGAATCACCCCTTTCAGTGCGGGATGATCCAGCGATTTCCTAGCGATGGTCATGACTGCCGGAATCAGGTAATCATCCCAAAATTCCTGGTTTAATGGACAGGCGAGGAGAGGCTCTGTAAAGCCGGCGGCTGTCACCGTGCGCCGACCAATTTGTGTCCCGGGGCCCATCCCGAGCGGTATCTGAAAGTAGGCGCGCATTTGAGTTCGAGCAGCCTCGGCCAAAACCGCATCGGTTGTCGCGAGACTCGCGGAATTAAGCCACCATCTTTCAGTCATCACCTTGCGGGGAATGGCTGTCACCAACGAATTGAAACCCGCCTTTTTGAAGGCTTCGCACCATTCCGGGTGGTCGTTCATCCCCCAGGTCCAGATGAGGGTGTATGATGCCGGTGCCGTTGCGAGTGAGCCGAAGAGAATGATGGTCGCCGCGCACAGGCTGATTCGATTCCGAAGATTCATTCCAAAGGCTCCAGCGAGATGCCGTCAAAATCCACATGCCCCATTGACCCGTAAGTAAAAAGAAAGACATAGGTGCTTGTGATACCATCCGGAAGTTCCAAGTCGCTCTCACTCAACACCCATTCTCCGGGAGAGACTCCCTGATCCAATGTCACCGATGCGGATCCTGCCTCCCCCGACTGACCAGCGAGTTGCCATCCAATGCTTACCCGGGGCATCGCGGCGGCGTAGTCGTCGCTGATTCTCATCCACGCCTTTAACTTATATCGCCCGGCGGGAGGCGGTTCCGCGAGTTTTTGCTGGAGAGAAAAAAAACGGGGGGCCGCCGAATTCAATGGGGCCAGGCGGGCAAATCCTGCCCCGGCAGGCGTGTCGTCCAATTCATAGGTCAGCGTTCCCAACTCGGGCTCGCGATAGGATAGTTCCCAGATTTTACCCGACTCACTAAAATTCCCGTTTGGGATGAGGTTGTTTTCAGAGTCAGCGAATGCATTGTAAAGTCCGCCGATGAGAACAGCGGTTACGAGGAGTTTTGATAGTTTCATGATTTCATATCGTGTTGTAGGGAGGCATCTGCCACGTGGGCGTAAATACCGGGGAGGAACGAGTGGGTGCCGGCCACATGGAAATTTGTGGCATTCATGGATTCGAGCATGCGGCGAATCGCCTCGACACAACGCCTGTCGTCAAGAAGACGTCCTGCATAAATGACCGATCCCAGGGCTGCCGCGCAGATCAGGGCATAAGGTTCGCCCTTTGACCCGTGGCTGAGCCAAATGCCATCCTCCGGTTGCGCCCGCAGCATCAGGGCCAACCACCGTTTCAATGAGTCGCGCACCACGGGCAAAGCCCGTTCAGGATCGCGAATCGCCCATTCCACAATGGCAAGAGGGCTGAGCAACCCACAGGCGAATCCGATGTCTTCCTTTGCCTCCGTGCAGCTGGTTCCGGAATAGATCCCGACTCCGCCTTGGCCGGAAAAGCCTCCGTCGTCATTCTGCGTGGAAACAAGCCGCGTGATGGTCTGGCGCGCAAAATCGAGATAAAGCTGATCCGCCGTGTAGTCCCACACGGTCAGGAGACTCACAACAGGATAGGCGTCGCGCCCAATGTAATGGCGCGGCTCATTTGCCCATTCCGCCGCCATATAGACTCCGATCACGGAACGGGTGATCTCCAGCAAATAGGGATCGCCGGTTTCCAGATAACCATGAAGAATACCTCCCACGCGGTATTTGGAAATCGGCGCGGTCAATTCGGCGGAACATTCCAAGCGTGGCATCCAAGATCCGTGATAAATGGACACATCTGCCGCATGGTAGGCGTGTTGCAGGGTTTGCTCCCAAACGTCAGCCGGGCATTCGCCCATTTGGAACGAGTATTTGAATAATCCGCTCGCAGCCGTTGCATCCCACTCCGGGCCGTCTTGATATGGACGGTTCTCCCGCTGATCTCTCCGCAGGTAGCGCCAGAGCCTCCCGGTGTCCATCCCGCCGAGGTGGGTATAATGACGCACCATTTCAACGGTGCGTCCGGCCATCTTTGCGGCCGGACCGGATGTCGCACACTCGATCTCCCCGCAGTGCTCATACCACGCGGGAGGAATTTGATACCGTGCCACTTCGGGTGAAACTCCACTCAGCCCAATTGTAAACCAGCACGAACGCGAGACGCCCGGCGGCAAGGTGTCCCGATCACCAGGTTCCAGATAGTGCCATCCATTGTCGGCATCCTTACTGGCCAAAATCCTCAAATCCTCCCATGGGGTGATCGTCGCCTCCTGGTCTCCGCATTCGAAAAGACCGGGATACGAGGCGGTGAATTGCGAGGCGCAGCCTGCGAAACTGATCTGATCATTCGTGCCGAAAACCAATCGCCTTTCTTCGATTTTTCCTCCTTGTTCCCTCCCCAAATCCAGTCCCCGCACGGTCAGAACCGGATGGGCGGGTATCGCCTTTGGCCAGTGGTGAAAGTAACCGCCATTAAAGTGGGCCGTTACTTGGATCACACCACATTTCCACACGATGACGAACAGGTCACCGTGCAAGGAATTGCCGCAATGCTCGGCGATATTCTCGGCCACCTGCCGATGGCCCTTGTTTTCCCATCGGCCTTCTGCCTGCACCCCATAAGGAACGAGATGCCCGCCGATGCGCCATGCCTCGGCGACTTTGCCTTTCCAAAGAGATTCCGCCCGCACCCATTGCCACCACGACAGAGCCGTTCCGTCGCGCGGACGCAATCCCATGCGCAAGCCGATGTGCCGATTGTTGCCGCAATGTAATATTGCCTCGCACTCGCGATAGACATAATTCTTCTTATCCGCTGATTCGCTAAGCACAGAAATTTCCACAGAAGAAAATTCCTCGGAAACAGAAGGATGAGATTTCCCGGAATCAACGACAAGTTCCTCCGCCAGCACATCTGACGATTCGGTCAAAAAAAGCCACCGCTTCAACCGGGTGCCCTTGTCCGTTCCAAAGAGTGGCACCGCCTGGGAAATTCCCGATGCAGCCACCGGCACAGTTTCGGAATCCGCTGGCCACGGCACCGATGTGAGGGCCACGCGGCTTTCGCGCCATTTTGCAGGCAGTTTCAGACGGATGTTCAATGAGAGGCCTCCGGTTCAATGACCATTGCGATCACAGGCACGTCCTGCTGCGCTCCCCGACCCTCCAAAGCGAGGTGAATGAAGCCGTCCTTCGATTCAACTGACGCGGAAAAAATCCGATATTCGTCGGCGTTTGTTGTGATGTTATTCGCAAGAAGAACACCGTTTACGGTAGCGTTCTGATGGGTGCGGAACTCGTTTAGTCCCAGGTCGCCGAGAAGAAGGCTCACTTTGTAACGTCCGGGAGAAACCTTCGCGGTAAACGTGTTTTTTCCACTGCTGGTGATTCCGTCCGCCAGCAAAGCGAGTGCAGGATTGTCCTTCCCCAGCACTTTGCCTGCGTTTTCACTTCGATCAAAGCTCATGCGCGGGAACCGTTCCCATCCGAATGTTTTGTTCGAATTCCATTCGTCCAGACTTGTCACACGGGTCCAACCCTCGGCGAGCGGAGAGCCGGGGAGACCGAAATCAAATTTTGCAACCGCATTCTGCCACTCTGGGAGTGGTTCACAATGGGTCGAATGTTTGTCGGCATCCACGGCATCCTTGGCGATGGCTTCCTCCTTGCTGCTGAAGGGAGACTTTAAGGAATGGTTCACCTCTCCCACAGCGGCAAATTTTCCGGTTTTCAAAAAATCAGCGAGTGCGGTGTTGGCACGTCGTAGTGCGCCATCCATTTCAGCCACCGGATCCGACTTCGCCAGGGGGTATCCGTAGCCATAAATCCAGAATCCAGCCGACTCCACGCCTGCCAGAAATGCATCTTTCCATAATCTTTCGGGATGGATCATCCGTGGCCACAAGCCCACGCAATACAGGGCATGGGCATCCCGCGCGACAAGTGCAGCCTTCTCAAACGGGGCGTCGCCGTTGTAGCCGTAATACGTATTTTCTCCGAACGCGAGCACCGGCATCTCACGCGTGCCGAGTCCGCGGATCATGCCACGGAAAAACCAATTGTCGTAGTGCTGGAGATAACCAATGAGCAAGTCCGGTGCCTCTCGATGAATGGCCTTCTCGATCTCTCCGGTGATTCGCGCCAATTTCTTTTCGAGAAATTCATAATACTCCTGAAGTTTTCCGGCATTCAGCAAGGTTTCGAAGCGTTTCCCGGCGGCGACCTGCTCAGGACTGCCGAGGTCAGGGAAGTTTGCGCGACAAAATTCCACAAAGTTTGCTTCATCGAATGTGCAGGCGCTGCGATAGACCTCCATGTATTTCGCGCCATACATTTCCAAATCAATCACGACTCCCGCAAGTGGGATGCCATCGGCCTTGGCGCGTCGCCACGCATCCAGCGCGGGGTTCAGGACCTGCTCCCGCCAAGCGTTCTCGTCGAGGGGGTTCGGACGGTCGTCCTCCTGCCCACTGGAAACAACGTTCTTTTGAAACTTGTCCCGTCGCAATGTATAGCGCTCGCCGCTGGCAAAATTCAGCACATGGAAAAATCGCATCCCGGCATCCTGAAAAAATCGTCCCATTCCTTCGCTATAGGGAGAGAGCACGCAATTCATGCCCGTCCCGGCGGCCCGCTTCCACAGGGCTTCCGTCGTATCCGTGAAATACCCCTTCTTTTCGTCGTATTGGTATTGCGAGGCCATGCCATAGATCGCACGAATACGTTCCGTGGCGATCCAACGAATGGCCGGTCGCCATTCCTCCGAAGAAAAAATCGCCGGTTGCCACCGCGAATCAGCAGCGGGTGTCACCCGCAAGGCCAGAAGGGCGCCGGTGGCTGGCGTCTCCCGCTCCACCCCGGCTCGCACGCGAAGTTTTCCACCGGGGTGTTCCACCCTCGCCCGCGACCACATCGGCATCCCGATAAATCCATACACTGCGGAAATGACGCGTTTTCCATTGACTTCGACAAACATTCCCGGACGAAACGAATCGGATCGCTCTCCCAACAAAACACTCAAATCATACGCCCCGGCGGGCAGTTCCACTCCAAACTCCAGCGGTTTTTCATTGGTGAAGCGAACGCCGTCACGTCCCAAGGCATCCAGCGGATCCGCCTGTGGAACATCAACCGCCTCTGTGGGCGCAAGAATCCACTCAAAGGGAATTTTCCCCTCGATGCCACGCGGAGTTACCCGTGTCCATTCAGGTTCAAGCGGCGACTTTTCCGTGCCAAAATCCAGGCGCACTTCTTTTGCGTGAAGTGACAGACCAAGCATTAAAGTTGCCGCCAGAGTTAGCATGCGTATTTTCTGTGTTGTCATAATCCCCAGGCGTTCCGAATTTCCTCGCCTCCCTGCTTAAACGATTTCACCGCAGAGCCATCCATCATCACTGCGTTGCAAAAACCGCCGTGGCGAAACTCCGGATTTTCATACCCCCCACCCCACCCCGGTCGTAAACTCGTGCGGCTCGCATCAATAAACAGGATGCTCTGGCTGCGACGGATGGCAGGATTAAAAATATTTGCCGAGGTGAATCCATTGCCCAAACACTGGTTGCAGGCATAGCTGGCCTTCCCCTCAAGGAAGGGTTTCTGATCAGCCGGACAACGATACAATTTTGGAAAATCCCGCGTCTGAGTGTTTGAATCGTAGGGGCCGACGTATTCGTTAAGCAGACGATAAAAGACCCAGGAATCGGAAGGTGAAGCCTGGTAGTAGGCTGGAGGCAGATTCCCTTGGTGGTCATTGGCGTATTGCAGGGCGGCACCACCCATTTGGCGAAGGTTCGAAATGCAGCGGGTGGACTGTGCTCTCACAATAACCCCCTTTATGGGCACCATCAGGAGAACGACAAGAATGCTGATGATCGCCACCCCTGACAAAATCTCCATGAGAGAAAATCCCTTCTCTCCTGTTCGCTTCATCCCGATTGAAATTTGAACCTCTCAGTTCGTATTCTTTTTACGAAACCGAAGTCCGAGGGCCGCAAGTCCGCCGAGAACCAGAAGTGACACGGTTGGCTCGGGAATCATGGAAATACCGGAACCGCTCATGGAAAACGTGTCGAGGTGATAGTTCATGGCGAGCCCCGAAGTGCCGGCAGACCACGATGGCTGGAGCCGGACAGTGCCGATATCCGCAAGATCCGAGTAAGTATAGCTACCTCCAAATGACCATCCACCTGCCAAGGTGTTTGGAGCGGAAAGCATGGCGGTTGAGACGGTGGCAAAGCTTCCCCCGGTATTCCCACTGTTTGATGTCGTGTAGTAACTCGCCACATGATTCACTAAATCACTATTCTTAAACAAACGAATGTAAATACTTGTGCCGGTCTGGCCGGTTGTATCATTCCGAATTTTGAAGCTGATGTTCGTGTCCGTGGAATTAAAATTCTGCACGGTTCCACTCGTGGACAGAAGCCCGACATTCAACATTGTGTAGAAATATCCGAATTGGCTACCGGTCGTTCCAGTCATTTGAAATGAAGCCGGTGCGGACGAATAAACTGCCGTATCGAATCCGTAGGTGGGCCCGCTGGTGTTATTGGCACCATACGAGTCCAGAATTGTTTTCCCTTCGAGCGTCGCGGAGTCGAATCCATAGTTCAAGGTTGCGGCACTCATGACGGGCAGCGCGGCAGCCGTGAGAATCGCGGCGGCCATCAGGCGGAGGGTGGATATTTTTTTCATGATGATTAGGGTGGGATTTATAGTTTTTGGTTTGGGTGGAAATTATTTTCTCTGTCCAGGATTCCTGCGTCATATTGAGCCAGCAGGAGGTGTTTCAAGAGGGTTTCGGAACTCACGGGGCGGTCCTTTTGAAATTCGTCCTGCAAAATCGGGATCAGTGCCCCGGCGACCAGATCGGAATCGGAGGCTTCCCATCGTCCGCATTCCTCCAGGTCGCGATAGGTTCTCTTCCAGTTCTCCGGCAACTTGTCGGAGTAGAAGCGATCCTTGTCTGGATCTTTAAAGAGGGAGTTCAGACTCGGGGCGACGCCCTGCCGACGCATGGTTGCGCCCCCTTCACCGTCATGAATCCAGCGTTCCCATTCAAAAATATACTGCCCCGCACAACGACGAGCCATCTCATCCGCATTTGCATTGACCACCCATCCGACGGTGTTCATGAGAGAAAAGGGACTGCTATTTGGCCCGATTGGGAGAGCTTTGAGAGTAAAGAGGGCGGTTTGATCGAGTTCCACGGCCGCTGAGAGCATGATCTCCTCCAATACCATCGGAACCTGTCCGGCAAGGAATGGCGAGATTTGCGCCAAACGGTTGGAGGAATTCACCAACCGAATCAGCTTTCGGTCAAAGAACATCTCGAGAAGAAAGTCCATTCCGACGCGCGCGGATTTGCTTTGCCAGTCAATCAACGGCAAGCGCCCTCTCGCTGGCAACGCGGGGTCCGCCTGATAGACCCAATGCGTCAACAGCCAGAACAGGCCACGCCCGGAAACATGCAGCGGCTCCACCCCATGAATGGCTTTCAATCGCTCGCATTGATCGGCGAAATCGTCCCATGATTGGAATTCCGCATCCGGATTCAACCCAGCCTGGCGAAAGATCTCGGCGTTGCAAACCAAATGCGAATAGCTACAGCCGAAAGGCAGGAAACGGCATTTCCCATCAACAAAAGAATGTTCGAGATACTTGTCGTTCAGCAGATCAAGATACCGCCCCGCCTCACCCGAATCCAACACACCCGGAGCTTTGTAATCGTTCAAAAACTCGAGATAGGTCTGCGGAAACTCCGCAAGCGTGGGATGTTCGCCTTGAATAAAATTTTCGAGCTGGCGGGACAAAAAATCAGAAAACGGCACATCAAATTTTTCATTGAAAAACCGCGCGGCCGGCGTGGTTTTTCCGAAATTTTTTTGAAACCGCCTCCTGACAATCGCCTGTTTCATCCTTCGCGTGCTTCTCTTGCAATTCGCCCAGAGATGGATTTCGCCCAAAGCGGAGTCTTTTCGCAACACGCTCAGGGATTCCCCGCCTGCCGATGGACTCAGAAACGTATATGAGCCTTCCCGAGACTCGATGAGCCCGCGACTCTTTAATAAATCCATGGCCCTGCCGACTGTAAAGTGACTGACATTCAGTCCCCGGGCCCATTCCCGACGACTCGGCAGGGGCTCGTCCCGACGATACCGACCACTTTCCAATTCTTCCAAAATCCTTTGGGTCGTTCGTTTAAGCAACGGGGAGTTGGGGGCGGAACACTGCATGTTTGTTTTTGAGGAAATACCAAATATTCCAAATATGTCAATATTTATTTTGAGGAAAATGGGACGCCCAGGGCGGACCAGACGGAGCTGGTCCCTCCAAGGTGCGATGCGCCACCTGAAAGACTGAAGGCACAGCGGATTCGTGCCCAGTGGTTGTTGGAAGCCTGACTTTGCTACCGTCCTCATTTTTTAGCTAATACATGGAACGGTGTCGCAAGCGGCAACTGTCTGCGGCTTTCGCGTAGAAGATTTTTGCCCTGCGCCCGAACCTGCCGGTTTCAGCGCAGGGTGTTGCGATATTCCACGATGCCGGTGCAGAGGGCCTTGGCGAGTTTTTGGCGGTAGGAGGCCTTCCTGACCATGTCGGCATCGGTTCGGTTGGTGAGAAAGCCGCATTCCGCCAACACGGCGCGGCTGCGGGTTTTTCTCAGCACGCAAAATCTGGCGCGTTTGATTCCGCGATTGGTTCCATCCGTGGTTTTTGCGAGGTGGCGCAGGATGGTGGCGGCGAGGGGGGCTTCTCCGGGCGTGGCGTAGTGGACATCCACCCCGCGGGGGGTCCGTTTTGGGGAGGAATCAAAATGAATGCTGACAAAAACAGCACCGGGATGCGAGTTGGCGATTGCGGCGCGCGAGTCGAGGGGGATGAAGACATCCTTCCTGCGGGTCAGCACGGTTTTGAAACCGGCCTTTTTGAGTTCCTTGTCCAACCGGAGCGCGACATCGAGGGTCGCCTGTTTTTCCGAGAGGAGATTTTGCGGGATGCCGCCGTCATCCCGTCCCCCGTGCCCGGCATCAACCACCACGGTGGAAAAGGGCGTGTTCGAATAGTTTTTCTGGATGGCGGGAGGAGAGGGCGTCCGGGATTTTTTGGCGGAACGCCTCGACTTGGCCTCCGCCGATAGAACGGAAACCAACAACGCCAGTAAAATGAAAAAGCCCCTTTTCAAAATCAAATCCCTTCGACGGTAGCACGCATTCGGAAAGTCGCAAAAACGAGGAGAAAAAATCCGGGGTGCCACGCCGGATCCGGCTCCCGGTCCTTCTCAGAGGAGATCCTGTCCGTGGGCCTCGCCGACAAGTTTGTGCAATTCCTTGATATTTTCCGCCTGGTCGGCGCGACAGACGAGGGTGGCATCCGGCGTGTGAATGATCAACAGATTCTCGCACCCGATCGTGGTGATCACGTGGCGGGGATCGCTGGACGCCACCAGGGTGTTCCGGGTGTCGAGGAGGGTGGCCCGTCCGCCACCGAGAGCGTTGCCGGCGGCATCGCGGGGACAGGTCTCCGCAAACATCGGCCAGGAACCGACATCCAGCCACCGGAGCGGCATGGGAACGGCCGCAACCCGGATGAGCGGGTCACGCGAAGCCGGTTCCATGACCGCAAAATCCACGCTGATTTTTTTCAGATCCGGAAATGTCTCCGCAAGCACGGCGGCCCGTCGGACGGTATTCCATGCGGCGCCGATCTTCTCCAGGCCGGCAAAATTTTCCGGTTCGTAGCGCCGGATGCAATCCAGGAGCGTCGAAGCCCGCCAAACAAACATCCCGCTATTCCAAAGGTAGCGTTCCGGCCCGGCGGAGACATAGTCGGCGGCGGTTTGCGCATCCGGCTTTTCCCGGAACTGCCGGACGATGCGGGCCGACTCATCAATGGGATCTCCGAGTTCGAGATACCCGTATCCCGTGGCGGCGGCCGTCGGGGTGATCCCGAAGGTGACCAGGGTTCGGGAATCCTCCTCGGCCAGCCGGAAACCGTGCTCGACAATCTGCAAAAAGTCCTCCACCGGCTCGATGATGTGATCCGCGGTAAAAACCGCGATGACCGCATCCGGATCGCGCGAGGCAATGGCCGCCGCGCTGAAACCGACGGCGTTCAACGTATCGCGACCGACAGGCTCGCCGAGAAATTGCTCGCGGGAGAAACCCGTCAGAGCACCGGCGATTGCCTCCTCGTGGCCCTGGCCGGCACAGATGTGGCGATTGGAGGGCGCCACAAGCCCGTCCAGTCTGTCAAAGGCGAGTTGCAGCAGACTTTTCCCCCCGATGAAGGGGAGGAGTTGCTTGGGCTGTTTGGTCCGGCTCATGGGCCAGAGGCGCGTGCCCGAACCCCCGGCGATAATCAGGGCGTGCCTCATGGGTTCGTTTGCGGCGCGCTGGTGAATGCCACCCCGCTTTTCTGGCGCTCAAGAAACTCCTGGGCAAGCGCCGCGTAGGCAGCCGCCCCGGTGCCGGCCGGATCGTGCTCGAAAATCGTCCGGCCATGACTCGGCGCCTCGGCAAATCGGACGGTTCGCGGGATGAGCGTCGTATAAACGACTTCCTGAAAATGCTCCCGCACCTCGGCGACCACGGCGGGATTCAAGTTGGTGCGCCCGTCGAACATCGTCATAAGAAGTCCGGAAATCGTGAGGTGGGGGTTCGCTCCGCTGGCACGAATCCGCTCGGTGACTTCCATCAGGAGCCCGAGCCCCTCGAGCGCATAATACTCGCACTGGATCGGCACGAGAATCTCATCGGCAGCCGCCAGCGCGTTCGACATCAGGATTCCCAGCGACGGCGGGCAATCCAACAACGCAAAATCAAAAAGGTTCTGACTCCGGATGTCTTCAAGCACCTTCCGGAGCTGGAGAAGGTGGTCCTCCATCCTTGCCACCTCGATCTCCGCGCCCGCCATGTCGAGATCGGCGGGAATGGC
Source organism: Chthoniobacterales bacterium (assembly GCA_014879575.1). Lineage (GTDB taxonomy): Bacteria > Verrucomicrobiota > Verrucomicrobiia > Chthoniobacterales > Terrimicrobiaceae > QYQL01. The sequence continues at coordinate 36,608 of JACSRU010000154.1, forward strand.
GGAGAGATTCGGGATGCGCGTGGGCACGACCAATTCCCGGGCAGGCCGGCTCCCAATGAGTGCCTGGTAGATGCTCTCCGAGGAGTCCTCCTTCAAACCCAGCACGCTGGTCGCGCTGGCCTGGGGATCAAGGTCCACCAGGAGGATTCTCGACCCCGCAGCCGCAAGAGCCGCCGAGAGATTGACCGAAGTGGTGGTCTTGCCGACCCCGCCTTTTTGATTCGTGATGGCAATAATTTTCATGGTGATCGCTGGGAGTAATAGTTGACGAGGCCCGCCGTGACGGCATCCGCATATTCGCGGTAGATGCTTTTTCTTTCCGAACCTCCGAGGGATTTGAGTCCTTCGTAGTCGCCGGCCTGAATCCGCGCAAAGGCCGGACGGCTATTCATGACATAAGGCTCGAAATAAACAACCGGGCAGTGAAAAAGTCGGTTGGCGAGAAGATTTCGTCCCCAGACATACGGGCTGTCGCCGACCCGGATGACACTTCCGCCATGGTATGTGTAGGGGGGGAGACCGGTGGCCTTGGCCATGACCCCGGCCATTGTGTGGGCAAGGGAGATTTCCTCGCCATGCGAACGGTTGAGCAACTTGACCAACATGTCCAGTCGCTGGTCCTCGTAGGAGAGTTCGTCACCGGACCATGCCCCTGTGACCAAAAAATGCAGGTGGTTTTCCTCAACGAGCCGGGGCTTCCGCTCGTCCCCCCAATCCTCCGCATTGAAGTGCAGGCAGAGAACGAGATCCGGCTGGATGGCTTCGTTGACAAGCCGCGCCCGCCGCCGGATTTCGCTCACCCGGTAAAAAAGGCGTTCGCTTTCCTTGGTCACCGCCTGCTTGGTGACCGGTTCCTTCTTTTGTTGCAGGGAGCCCACCGCCGCGCCTCGAAGTTGGGCGGGCCGCGCACTGGTCACAGGCCCGGGCTTGGAGCGCGTCAGGAAGACCTCGGCCCCGAGAGCTTTCAGCCTCGCCGACAAAAGTTTTGCGACCTTCAGGGTCATGTCCCCTTCGGTGACCGGCCTGGTTTTTCCGATCTGGAACCAACGCTCTTCCATCTTTGCCCAGCTTCCACCCAGGTGTCCGGGATCAATGGCAATCTTGAGCCCGGCAAGCGGCTTGCTCGGATCGGTGGCCGACAGGGCACTTCGCGGACGCCAGGAAATCGGCAGAGGACGCGCCGTGACACCGTCGGCGGCAAATTTCAAGACATACGGAGGCCTGCCGGGGGCCGTCTCGATCACGGCCGAGTCGTCGGTGAGGGAGATCGTCCCCTTCCAGGCACCCCCTGGTGCATAAATTTTTTCCAGAGCGCTCAAAAAATCCCCCTTCGTGATCGTCTGCTGGAATTTGTCCAGGCTCGACCAATCCGGCTTCGGCGCCAGCGGGCTCAACCGGGCTTCGGCGGACAGGGCAAGGAAAAAGGCGAAAAAAATGGGAAAGAGTTTTTTCAAGGGGATCTTTTTTTAAATGCGTTCGGGCGTTCTTACGATAAAAGGATGAATGATCCGACTACTTTTTCTAGGGGACATCGTGGGGGAACCCGGACGCAAAGCCGTGCTGCATGCCGTGCCGGTGTTTTTGAAGGAAAGGGGCGTGGATTTCGTCGTGGTCAACGGCGAGAACGCCGCCGGCGGCCGGGGAATCACACGAAAAATTGCCATCGATCTGCTTCGGGCGGGGGTCGCGGTCATCACAACCGGGGATCATGTCTGGGACCAGAAGGAAACCGCCAGCTATATCCCCACGGAACCCAGGCTCCTGCGCCCGCTGAACTATCCGGCAACCGCTCCCGGGCACGGGAGCATCGTTCTGGACACCGCCAAGGGGAAAATCGCGGTCATGAATCTCCAGTGCCGGACGTTCATGAATCCGCCTCTCGACAATCCGTTTCATTGCGCGGAGGCCGAGGTCGAACGCCTCCGAAAGGAAACCCCCGTGATTTTTGTTGATGTCCACGGAGAAACCACGAGTGAGAAAGTGGCCATCGGCCGCTTCCTCGATGGAAAAGTCTCGGCGGTGGTCGGGACTCACACCCATGTGCAAACCGCCGATGAATGCCTCCTCCCCGGAGGCACCGCCTTTTTGTGCGATGCCGGCATGTGCGGTCCGACGGACTCGATTCTTGGCCGCGATCCGGAGGCGATCATCCGGCGCTTCACCCACCTCCTGCCGGTTTCCTTTCCGGTGGCCCAGGGTCCGGTTCATATTTGCGGAGCCCTCATTGAGATTGATGAAGCCACCGGGCGGGCGACATCCATTCAAAGAATCCGGGAGTCAGCGGCACTCCCGGTCGCTTGAATTTCCCCGAGAGGCCGTCGCCCCTCCCGTCGTTGGCTGATGAAAAGATTTGAACGCGGCGACGGCCCCGGATGTCAAAGCAGGCAACGACATGAAAAACCATTACCGCAAAATCAACCGCACGCGTTACTCATTGGGCGATCTTGTTTCCATCGTGGCCTCCTGCGCCCGCGACAGCAAGGAAACCCTGGCCGCCTTGGTGGACCTCTTTGAAAGTGGACGTGTCCAAATCAAAAATCACGGACAACTCAAACGGGTAAAGGTGGCCGCCACCAAAACATAAGACGTCCGCTTGGCAAAGTGAGGGAATTTGCGGATCGGCAAATTCTGTTACTGCATTTGTCGGGGAAAGGCTTAGAAAACGGTGGTGCCAAGGGCTCGCGCCCACACCGTCCGATTCCATCGGGATTCGGATCGCAGGTCGTCTGCTCCACCATTTTTATTTCGTGATTTCCAAGCCGATTCTCTCTGAAAAGTCGCTGCTTGTGCTACTGGCGATGGTCCAGTTCACACACATCATGGATTTCATGATCATGATGCCGCTGGGCCCGCAGTTGATGCGCGAACTCTCGATCTCTGCCTCGCAATTCAGCCTGCTGATTGCCGCCTATACGATGACGGCCGGCACCGTCGGGTTTCTGGCGGCACCGTTTATTGACCGTTTTGACCGGCGGCAGGTCCTCCTGGTCTGCTATGCGGGATTTATTGCCGGGACCTATGCCTGCGCCGCATCGGAATCCGTCGGACAGCTTTTGCTGGCCCGGGCGATCTGTGGTGCCTTCGGAGGGGTTTCCAATGCGACGATTTTGGCGATCGTGGGGGACATTGTGCCCTCCGAGCGGCGCGGAGCGGCGATGGGGATCATCATGACCTCGTTCTCAACCGCCGCCGCTCTCGGGGTTCCGTTTGGCTTGTTTCTTGCCCAACGGTTCCGATGGGAAACCCCCTTTTACCTTCTCGTGGGAATCGCCCTGGCCATCGAATTTCTTTTGATGTTCTGCCTGCCGCACATTCGGGGCCACCTCATGGAGGGGCCTCCCCCCTCGCTGAAAAACTTTGCCAACCTCCTCTCGAACCCGAATGCCTGGAGGGGAATCCTGTTGATGGTTTCCCTGATCTTCGGGCACTTCACAATCATTCCGTTCCTCTCTCCCCATCTGGTCTTCAATTTGAAGTATCCGGAGGTTCGCCTCCCGTTGGTCTATATTGTCGGGGGAGTGCTGACGATGGTCACCGCTCCGCTGATTGGAAAACTTTCCGACCGCTTTGGAAGAGTGCGAGTTTTTACCATTCTTGTCTCGGTGGCCGTGGGGGTCATCCTGTTTCTCACCCAGGCAGGCCCGATGCCGCTTTTTGCCGTGCTGACCACCACCGGACTCTTTTTTATTTTTGCAAGCGGTCGCTACGTTCCCGCGCAGGCCATCCTGACTTCAGCGGTCCCTTCGACAAGCCGGGGAGCCTTCATGAGCCTGACCGCCTGCACCCGCGATATTTGTAGCGGGCTGGCTGCGATACTGGCGGGACGGGTGGTCGTGCAGAGCCCGGCCGGACTCCTGCATGTCGGATGGCTGGGCGGATTGGCCGCCGCCACCAGCCTGCTGAGCCTCTGGCTGATTCGGAGGGTGCGGGTCGTCGCGGACAATGTTCCCCCGGCAAACCAGTCCGCTGTCCCCCTCGGCGTGGCGGCGGAGGGATAGCTGGGATCGTCCTGCGAAGACCGGCAATCAGCTCTTCCCCGCGCGCTTTCGAGCGGTGGCATCGAGGAGCTTTTTTCGAAGCCGAAGCGATTTCGGCGTCACCTCGACGTATTCATCGGGAGCAATGTATTCCAGGGCCCGCTCGAGCGTCATGACGAGCGGAGGCTGGAGGGAAATCCCCTTCCCGTCGCCCTGGCTGCGCATGTTGGTGAGTTTTTTTGCCTTGCACGGATTGACCGGCATGTCATCGGGACGGGCGTTTTCTCCAACGATCATTCCCTCATAAATTTCCTCCTGGGGTCCGATGAAGAGGCGTCCGCGTTCCTGGATGGTATCCAGGGCATACGCCATGCTGGTGCCGCCCTCCATGGAAACGAGAACGCCGTTGTTGCGGCTGGGAATCTCCCCCTTGTGGGGACCGTATTCCTTGAAAAGGTGGCTCGCGATGCCGTGGCCTCGGGTGACGTTGACAAGATCGGTTTCGAAGCCGATCAGCCCGCGCGTCGGAATCGTGCATTCCACAAGCACGCTGTGGGATTTGTGCTCCATCTTCGTGATATCCGCCTTGCGGGAGGCGAGGGACTGCAGGATGTCCCCCAGGCTGTCATTCGGGACATCCACGAACAGGGTTTCCATCGGTTCGAGAAGCGAACCATCCGCCTCCCGCTTGAAGATCACCTCGGGCCGCGAGACCAGGATCTCAAACCCTTCGCGACGCATCTGCTCGACCAAAATCGCGATCTGCATTTCGCCACGGGCCTTCACGTCAAAATGCCCCGCAACATCGGTGTCGCTGACCACGATGGAAACATTCGTCCGGGTTTCCTTGATGAGCCGGTCGCGAATCTGGCGGGCCGTGAGGAGCTTGCCTTCCCGACCGGCGAGCGGAGAATCGTTCACGCAAATTTTCATTGCAATCGTCGGCGGGTCGATATCCACAAAGTGGAGCGCCTCGCGGTCCTCGGTATCAGTGAGTGTCTCGCCGATGAAAACCTCCTCGAACCCGGTCAGGCCGATGATGTCGCCCGAGAATGCCTCCTCGATCTGCACCTTTTCGAGTCCCTCGTGCCCGAAAAGCGCGGTCACCTTGCCGCGTTCCTTGCGTCCGCCCGCATGGATGCAGACGATACTCTGCCCGACTTTGACCGAGCCACTGATGATCCGCCCATAGGCGATCCGCCCGAGGTAGTCACTGTAGTCGAGATTTGAGACGAGCATTTGGAAAAATCCGGCATCCGAGGCCTTGGGAGCCGGGATGTGCCAGGCGATCGCCTCGTAGAGCGGAACCATAGTCTCGCTCGGATCCACGAGCTCGCGCTTGGCATATCCGTCCCGCGCACTCGCGTAGATATGCGGGAAATCGAGTTGTTCGTCACTGGCATTGAGTTCGAGGAAAAGCTCGAAGACCATGTCGAGCACCTTGTGGGGACGGGCGTTCTCGCGATCAATCTTGTTGATGACCACGATGGGCTTGAGGCCGTTTTCCATCGCCTTGCGGAGCACGAACTTCGTCTGCGCCTGCGGTCCGTCATGCGCATCCACCACCAGCAAAACACCATCCACCATTTTCATAATGCGCTCGACCTCGCCGCCGAAGTCCGCGTGACCCGGCGTGTCCACGATGTTGACATGGTAGCCATTCCACCGGAAAGCCGCGTTCTTGGCGCGGATGGTGATGCCCTTTTCCTTTTCCAAATCCATGGAATCCATCATGCGGATTTCCGTTTTTTGGTTGGCCCGGAATGTTCCCGCCTGCTTGAGAAGCTGGTCAACGAGAGTCGTCTTGCCGTGGTCAACGTGGGCGATGATTGCGATGTTGCGAATTTTATCCATCTGAGTGTTCCGTTTTTGAGCGGGGACGGACTATGCTGGGCTCCCCGCCTCGTGTCAACAGAGCGTCACATCCTTTTTTGCGCTACGACAACACGCAGGAGATTGCCAAGCTTGCCGAAGACCACGGATTCCAATCTCGGGCGATTGCCATGAAAAATACGCATCACGCGAAAATGACCGAGCTGCTCATTGGAAGAGATTTGAGTTGGATTGACTGAGGTGGCCCGAAGCACTGTCGCCTGATTTTACTCGATTCTCAACGCGCTTGCGCGGTCGGCGAGAGTCTTCAGATACCGGTCCTTGGCGACGGCCGAAAGGAATGAGCGTTCCACCAACGATCCCATGGCAGGGAGGCCCAGCTGAGACTCCGTGAAGACTTCCTCGACAGTCTTGGCGGGAAGCTTGAAGCGCTTTCCCAATTCTCGGAAGTCCGAAAGAGTATAAAAGCCATTCGCTGCAAATTGAGGAGTCTCGAAATCTCGAAACAACTCCAAAGCGGTCCGGGTTTCATTCGGAAAATGCACGCTGGTGCTGAGGAGATCGTAGGCGGGAGAAAGCAGCAGGTCGCCATCACGACTCTCCAGGAGGGAAAAATTTTTCAGGTGAGCGTCGCCATTTCCGATCAAATAATTGAAAATGATCTGTCGGAAAAGTTTCAGTGCCTCAATCGGTGCGGCTGGACAAAATTGATAGAGCCGTTCACCGACCTCCTCGTAGCTGGCGTCATATTTGTCGTTTGCTCCGTTCGTGTCGGATGAGCGCCCCGAAAGCTGACAGAAGTCTTCCTGATGCAACTTTTCGCCTGTCTCGGAACTGCGATCAAACCTCCGAACAATATACGCGCACTGGCCATCACTGAAAAACACCAGCCCGTTCGCTGCCGTCGGCAGTCGAAATACCTGCGCAGCAATTTGCATGGAGACATGTTCATTGGCCGGAATGTCTTCAAGAAGATCAATGCCTTCGAGACCCGGCACTGGCTTTAGAATGTATTCGCCGTTCTCGACGGCCGGAACCAAACGATTCTTCTCAAGACGCAACGAAATTTTGTCTTGGATTCCCGAAATCGAAAGTCGGCCGGCATTTTCACGGCGGATCACACCAAAATGAGTCCGATCAAATTCAAGCACAGGTGACACCTTTTTTCCTCGAAATAGCTTCTTTCTCGCTCCAACGGAAAAATAAACTCCGGGTTTGGTATCGGCCAGGGTTGAGAAACACCTGTTTTGAGGAAGGAAATCCCTCACGCGACCTCCTCCTGTCTCACAGTCACATCTCCTATCGTTTCGCTTCCGGCTGTTTTAAGCAGACGGCCAAATGCGTCGGATTCGTCAATTTTGAGATCCTGGCATTGAAGCTCCTTCAGCACGCCCTCCGCCAAGAGTCCGGAAAAAAACGAAAAGAGCCGGTTTGCCGTGTATGGTTTGGCTCGCAAGGGCAGAGTCAAGCTGACTGACCGAGCGGATGGATTTGCGAGATAGGCGGGATCGTATGTGAAAATAAAGTCCCTCTGCTCCGTTTCCTCCAGTTCACCGGCAAAAATTCCTTTGCAGAACACCAAGCCTCTGCGCTTCATGGACGAACCTCATTTCTTCTTGTCGAGGGTTCGGCAATCTCAATGACAAGTTTCAGCCCCAACGGAACCAGCAGTTTTCTGACAACCTCAATGGTTGGATTGCCCTTTCCACTTTCGATGTCAGTGATAGTATGCCGAGCCACCCCGGAAATGTCGGCGAGCAGGGACTGGGTGATCTTCAACGCCTGTCTGCGTTTACGGATCATCATTCCAAAATGAGATTCCTCAAAATTGTTCATTTCGACGAACAAATGCCATTACTTCTCGATATATACAAGGTGAAATCGCGCAAAAGTTCATTAAAACGAATATTTTGAGCAATAAAATCGAGCTTTCCCCCAGTGATACGCTCAATCCAAAAGCGGACCTAGGCAGGCGCAGCGGATTCGAGTTGAATGGGGCCGGGCGTCTGCAAGACTGTGGGCATGAACACACACACCCTTCTGGACATCCTGGCGACCCCCTCCCCCTCGGGTTGGGAGAAGGCCGGGCAGGCAAAATGGATGGACATGGCCCGAAGCGTCTCCGACCGGGTGGAGACGGACGCCTATGGCAATGCCTGGGCCGAGTTGGACGGTGCCTCCAAGACCGCGCCCCGGGTCATGCTCGAGGCCCATTCCGACGAGATCGGATTCATCGTGCGGCATGTGGATGACAAGGGCTTCCTCTCGATCAGCCCGATTGGCGGCTCAGACAAAACCCTTGCGCCCGCCCGACGGATCACGATCTTTGGTTCGAAGGGTCCGGTGGCAGGCGTCATCGGCAACACGGCCATCCATCTCAGAAACACAGACAAGGTTCTGGATTGGAAGGATCACTACGCCGACATCGGCGCCCGTTCCGCACCGGAAGTCGCGAAGATGGGGGTCCGGGTCGGAAATCCGGCGATCTTTGATGCGCCCTCCACCGAATTTCACGGCAACCACATCGTCGGACGCGCACTGGACAATCGGATTGGGGGATTCATCCTGGGGCTCGCGCTTGCGAAACTTCACGGAATGAAAAAACGTCCGCGTGCGACGGCGCTGGCCGTGAACTGCGTCCAGGAGGAAATCGGCTGCCAGGGGGCCAGGATGGTGGCGCACCGCCTGGCACCCAGTGCCGCGCTGGTTTTTGACGTCACACATGCCACCGACACCCCGGGCATCAATCCCAAGGAACACGGGCTTGTGGAACTGGGCAAGGGCCCGACCATCGCCCACGGCGCGGCCAACCATCCGCTGATCGTGGAACGTCTGCTCGCCGTGGCCACCCGGGAAAAAATTCCGATCCAGCACGAGGCAATCTCCCGCTCCACAAGGACCGATGCGGATGTCATTTATACCTCGTTGGAGGGAATCCCCTGCGCGTTGATTTCGATTCCGCTGCGATACATGCACTCCCCGGTGGAGGTCGTTTCCCGGAAGGATGTCGAATCGGCGGCAAAGCTGGCCGCCGGATTCCTCGCCGACCTGACGGAAAAGGACACCTTCCGCATCCACGGATGAACTCCGCCCCACTAGCCGTCGAAACCCGGGCGGGAAATCTTGCGGGGGACTTTCCGGCCTGCTTGTCTGGATGGCATCCATGAGCGACGAGTATTCTACGGAGGATCTGATCGGCGGGGGCAGGATTTTTTCCGAACGGACACCTCCCGCGCGACTGAGTGTCTTCGGAGATCCGGTGGCGCATTCCAAGTCCCCGGCCTTCCACAACGCCGCTCTTCGGGCCGCCGGCCTCAACATGAGCTATGTCCGCATTCATGTGCCCGCAGAAAAGGCGCCGGCCGCATTCCGCGCACTTCCCCGGGCGGGATTTTTGGGAACAAATGTCACGATCCCCCACAAGGCCGCCGCCCTGGCTGCGGTGGACGAGGCGGATGACTACGCCCGCCGGTCTGGCAGCGTCAACACGGTGCTCGTCGAGGGAGAGCGGCTCCTGGGCTTCAATACCGATGGACCGGGACTGGTCCGCGCGATCCATGAGGAATTTTCCGTGGACCTTCGCGACCTTCGGGTCGTGTTGCTCGGTGCGGGAGGCGGTGCTGGACGCGCCATCGCGGTCCAGTGTGCGATGGAATCCTGTGAACGCCTTGTCCTCGTGAACCGGACGCTTGAAAAAGCCCGGGCACTCGCTGCGGAACTGGCCGGATCCTTCCGCTCCGATCGCCTCGTGGGCCCGGTGGACCGCATCCAGGCCATCCCTTTTGAAGAGTCCGCTCTCCGTTTGCAGCTCGCCCACGCGGATCTGGTCATCAACGCCACTTCGATCGGGATGCGGCGCACGGATCCCTCGTTGATTCCTCCCGCGCTTCTCACTCCGAACCTCATGGTTTACGATACGGTGTATGCCTCCGGAAGATCCCGGCTGTTGGAAGAGGCCGCCAGCGTGGGGGCGCGTTGCGCCAATGGCCTGAGCATGCTCCTCCACCAGGGGGCACTTTCCTTCGAGATTTGGTTCAACCGACCGGCCCCGCTGGAGGTCATGCGGCAGGCTCTCCTCTCCTCCGAGCCATGATCCTTTCCATCGCCAGCACACAATTTGTTTTCCTTGCGCTCGGTCTGCTTGCCTTGAACGTCCTTCTCAAGGCGGGCGGCTACGCTCCGAATGTGGCCGGTTCCTTTTCTCCCCTGGCCCTGACGCTCGCCCATCAAGGCCTGTGGCTCTTCTGTGTGCCCCTCGTCTGGATGGGTTTTGCCATGTTCTGTCTCCACGTCCGGAATGCCATCTTCAACGAAAAGCTCGCCCGGGGGACAGGGGTCGCCATCACCACCGCGATCTTCGTGGTTTATGTTTACGCGGGATCGCGATTTTTCTGAACGGCCTGCTCCCGCGCGCCTGCCGGGAGACGGTCCTTAAACTCCGGGCGGAAAAACCAGTCCGACCAATAGCTCCACCCCGCCTTCGTCATTTCCACCGGCGACAGGATCCAGCCGCCTTTTCCATCCGGACGGCAAATCCGGTAGGAATCCTTCCACATGACGGCCGTGCCCTGCGGAACGTAGAGGAACAGATACGGCTGGTCGCGGTAAATGATGGTCTGCAATCGGCCCGCCATGTCCTTGATCTTGTCGCGATTGTATTCCTGGCGGATCGCCTGGAGCAGGCGGTCCACTTCCGGGTTCTTGTAACCAACCACGTTCAGTTGCTCGGGATTGGTCTGCGAAGAGTGCCAGATTTGAAACTGATCGAAATCATTCCCCAGCATCCACCCCAGCACGATGGCGTCAAACTCCCCCTTGTTGACATGATTCTTGAGGAAGACCGCCCACTCGTAGAGTTCGACCTTCACCTCGATGCCGATCTTTTTGAATCCGTCCTGGGCAAGAGTGGCAATGTCACGACGGATTTCATTCCCGTTGTTTGTCATGAGGGTGAACGAAAACCGGCGACCATCCTTGACGCGGATTCCATCCGGTCCGGGCACCCAGCCTGCCTCATCCAAAAGGGCCCGGGCCTTGTCCGGGTCATACTTGAAGGGTGTCACCTCCGGGTTGAAAAACCACATTTGCGGTGTAAAGAGGCCGGTGCTCTGAAGTCCATACCCGTAGAGAATGTATTTCACCATCGCGGGGATATCCACCGCGTGGGCCAGGGCCCGGCGCACCCGTTCATCCTGGAAAAGCGGACGCTTCAAATTCCATCCGATGTAAGTGTAGGAAGTCGATGGCGAGGAAAACACATCGAAGCGGGGATCATTTTGAAAGGTGGAAACCGTCCAGGGCTCGGCGGTCCAGAAATCCACCTGACGGGTCTCAAAAGCCAGGCGCAGAGACAACTGGTCGGGAAGCGAGCGGAAGACGATTCCGTCCAGCCAGGGGCCGGGCGCATCGAAAAAATCCGGATTCCGCACCACCCGGATGAATTCATTTGTCTTCCACTCTCCAAATTTGAAAGGCCCGGTGCCGACGGGCGAGCGGTTGAAATTTTCCACCCACCACTCCGGGGATTTTCCCTCCAGGATGTGTGCCGGGAGGATTGACATCATCCAACTGTTGAGCGCCGGGGAAAACGGCTTTCGGTAGGTGACTCTCACGGTCCGCAGACCGGGAGTCTCGACGCTCTGGATCAGATCAAAATCCGGTTTGCGGGGTGAAGCGAATGCCTCATTCATGATGGCCTCGTAGGTAAAAGCCACATCCCGGGAGGTAAATGGCTTGCCATCGTGCCAGCGCACGCGATCGCGAAGTGTGAAGACGACCAACGGCTCCGCCAGGAAGGGCACGGGGTCGCCCAAAGAAACCTCCCCGCCACCGTTGCCCGCAAGCCAACCCTCCACCTCGCCCTTCACTTCCGGGGCGGCGGTCAGTTCGAAGGTGCTTCCCGACTCCACCCAGTCGCGCACAATGCGGGACGCGGGGTTTGCCTTTCGGAAGGCCTGCAGGACTTCTTTTGCGTCCGACTTGACCCGAACCCGGATCGTTGTGAGCGGCTGGAGGGAATCCTGCGGCAAACGGGAAAAGATCGACTCCGAGGCGGCCATTCCGGGCTCACTGAAGGACAGGAGAAGGAAATTCCCCTCGAGGCGGGCGGCTTCCAGCTTCCAGGCTTCCCATTCCGAGCGCCACGACTCCAGCATTTTCAAGGCGGCGGCGGATGAGGCGGAATCCTTGAAGACAACGGTCGTGGTCTGGCTGAGCGTCCAGGATTTTGCAAGGTCCCCGACGATTTCGAGATTTTCATTATACTTCAGAAGCCCATTGAACATCGTCGAAAAGACCTGCGAGGCCGCCCCATCGGCCTGCTGGATCGGATTGAGCGTGGAAGGCTCGCCCAGGACACCGAGCGACATCTCGTTTTTCTTGCCCGTCGCAAGGAACGCGGAGTTCAAAAAACTGGCCGCAATGAGCCCCACCAGGAAAACCGGCAGCCCAAAGAGAACATAGCGGACAATTCTCATGGGAGGATCTGGCGTCCGGGATTTCCCTCCCCCTGTACACCAACGGCCAATGAAAAATCATCCGTCCCACGCACGAGACGGGCACCGCCCGGTTTGCCCGGGAGGGGTTTTCCTGCCATGAGCGGGACAACCACAGCCCCTGGGATTGCGGGGCGCATGGCGGGATCAGGCGAATTCAAACTGGCTCATGAGCCGGAGCAATCGGGAGCGATCCTCGATCTGGGCGGCATCCACCGTCTTCAGACGCTCCAGGCTGAAGGCCTCGACGTTGAAGCTTGCGAGAACGGTTCCGAAGACAACCGCGCGCCGGAGCGCATCGAAGTCAATCGTCTCCGAATCGCTTTCCCGTGCCAGGATGCCTGCGAGTCCCCCCGCAAACGTATCCCCCGCGCCGGTGGGATCGTGGATGTCTTCCAGGGGGTAGGCCGGACAACTGAAGAATTCCCCGCCCGCGCCGAAGAGCAGGCACCCGTGCTCGCCCTTCTTGATGGCGACGTATTTTGGGCCAAGCGCCAGAATGGATTTGGCCGCCTTGACCAGGTTGGTCTGGTTCGTGAGTTGACGGGCCTCGCCATCGTTGAGGATCAGCAAGTCAATACGACTCAGGAGGCGGATCAGGGACTCCTTCGCGATGTTGATCCAGAGATCCATCGTATCCGCGATGACAAAGCGGGGCTTCACCACCTGGTCAAGGACGTGGTGCTGGAGGTCGGGCGCGATATTCGCCAGCAACACAAATGGCGTGGACTTGTAATTCGAGGGAAGCGTCGGGGTGAAATGCTCGAAAACATTCAGAGCCACCGAACGCGTCTCGCGCGTGTTCATGTCCCACATGTATTCCCCGGACCACCGAAAGGTTTTCCCGGGGACAATCTGCAGCCCCTCCAAATCAATGCGCCGACTGCGCAGGAGTTCGATGTGTTCTTTGGGAAAATCCTCGCCCACGATGCCGACAAAATTGACAGGACTGAAATACGCCGCCGCGACGGCCGCGTAGGAGGCAGACCCTCCGAGGAGGTTGGGATGCTCCTCCACGGGCGTCTTGATGTCATCCAGCGCGATGGAACCGACGATAAGGACAGACATCGGCTTAGATGGTTTTGCAGAATTCCTCGATGCGGTCGAGACCCGTCTTGATGACATCCAGGCTGGTCGCGTAGCTCAGGCGAACCGTCCGATCATCCCCAAACGCGACCCCGGGCACAAGTGCCACATTCACCTTGCTGAGCAGGCGATCCGCGAAATTCTGCGACTTCAGCCCGAACGAGCTGACATTGGCCAGCACGTAAAAGGCACCCAGCGGACGCACGGCCTTGATGCCGGGGATCGCATTGAGACGCTCAAACATATACTGGCGCCGGATGTCGAATTCCTCACGCATGTCCGTGACACACTGCTGGTCGCCGGTCAGCGCGGCCAGCCCGCCGTGTTGGGCGAAGGAGCAGGGATTCGACGTCATGTGACTCTGCATGGAGTCAATGGCCTTCGCGATCGGCGCCGGTGCCCCGAGATACCCCAGACGCCAGCCGGTCATGGCATAGGCCTTGCTGAATCCGTTGACCGTGATCGTGAGGTCGTAGGCCTCGGGGGTCAGCGAGGCGATGCTCACATGCTCCGCCCCATCGTAAGTCAGCTTTTCATAGATTTCGTCGGAAAGGATGTAGATGTCCTCTTCTGCGGCCACCTCGGAAATCGCCCGCAGCTCGTCGCGCGTGTAAACCGAACCCGTCGGATTGCCCGGCGAGTTGATGATCACCATTTTTGTGCAGGGAGTCATCGCCTCCTCAAATTCCTTCGGCGTCATTTTCCAATCGTTTTCCTCGCGTGTGGAAACGATCACCGGAACGCCGCCGGCCAGACGAACCATCTCCGGATAGCTCAGCCAGAAGGGAGCCGGGATAATGACCTCATCCCCGGGGTTCACCACGGCGGCGATGGCATTGAAGCAGGACTGCTTGGCCCCGTTGCTGACGATGACCTGGCTGGGCTTGTAATCGAGCTTGTTCTCCGCGGCGAATTTTTTGGAAATTGCCTGACGCAGTTCCGGTATGCCGGAACTGGGCGTGTATTTTGTCAGTCCGCCCTGAAGGGCCGCGATGGCGGCCGCCTTGATATGTTCCGGCGTATCCATGTCGGGCTCTCCGGCGCCGAATCCACAGACATCAACGCCTTCCGCCTTCAGGGCTTTGGCTTTGCTGTCAATGGCAAGGGTGAGTGATGGGGTGAGTTCAGTGAGTCGGGACGCAATTTCCATAGTGATGTTTTGAGCAGGGTTTAATTAGACGCACATGCCGTGCGCTTCAAGCAACGGTTTCAAATTGTTTTCGTCCAGGCGGAGGATCTTCATCTCGCGGCGGGCGTTCTCCGGGGAGTCCGACGCGTGCGCGGCGTTGATCATGACCGTCTGGCCGAATTCTTTTCTGATGGATCCGGGGGGAGCCTTCGAGGGATCGGTGGGGCCGAGCACCTCGCGAATTTTTGCCACGGCGTCCACCCCGCGATAAACCAGGGCCACGCATTTTTCCGTGCCGGGAAGCGCGCGCTTCTCCGGCGGACATTGGGCGGGACGGATGCCCGCCATGAATTGAATGATCGATTCCCAGTGGGCGCGCCCGGCGATGGGACACAGCAACTCCCCCAGCGCGGTTTCCGTCGGGTCATCCAGCGGCACCCCAAGCTCCTCCTCGACCGCCAATCTCGCCCGCTTCCCGATCGGCTCCCGCATCTTGTCCAGCAGGACATCCAGAACCGGACCGTAAAATTCCATCGCCTCGGCCACACTCATGTGATGGACCTTGAACCCGATGAGCGAAAGCCCGGTGCGTGAGAACGTCTCGATGACGCCCCCGGGCCGCGCGTTTGGAAACCGGAAATTGTCGGGCTTGATCAGAACAAGCGTCGTCTCGACATTTTCCCCGGCGGGAAAAATCACGCTCTCGGGCAGAACTCCGCCGTCACTGTCGGAAAATTTCGCCCACAGCGCCAGGTGGGAACGCGCGCTGGCGACATCCGGAGCCGCCAGCACGGCGGGCTCGAAATAGACGACCTTCCCGTCCTCCACGACATAGTCGCCATAAGTATCGCGGAGGGTCTCCCCCCGCGGACGGGCGGCAACGATGTGGCCCGTGATGGTCCGCGTTTTTGCCACGGCATTTTCGCCGCGCAACACCAACAGCAAAACCCTCGCCGGCGTCCCATCCGCCGCCGGAACAAATTTTTTGCGGACATATTCCCGGATCGCCTCCTGGATGGCCTGGTGTTTGGGATCCGGTTCCCCGGCCACCACATCCGCGTAGGCACTTGCAAGTTCCGGGCCTGGCGCAAACATCCGCCCTCCCACGAGTTCCAGCCCCGTCCTCGCCAACAACCGGGAAATGATCCCGCCCGTTCGCGACTTCACCAGCGAGTAGGGAGTGAGTAGGACGTAGGAAAGCTCTTCAGCCATGGGTGTTTTCTAAACCTGCCCGCGACGGGCGGACTGGTCGTTGGCAGGCGCGCACCCTATCCACCTCGCCCACAACCCGTCAACTGGAAAGAGTGCCCTTGCATGCGCGCCGGGGTCCACTATGGTGAAGGCTTTCGTATGCACCTGAATCCCGGAGAAAGCCCGCGCCCCGTCCTGAAAAAACACCCCATTGGCGTTTCCCTTGTGGCGGGGTTTTCCACTCTGCTGGCCTCACAAGCGGTCATGGCCCAGGGGGTCGTGGAGTTTCCGAACAAGACCAATCTCATGGAGGTCGCGAAATCCGGGGGGTTTGTCATGATCCCGCTGGCACTGCTCTCGGTGATCGCCGTGATGCTGGTTCTTGTGTATCTGGTGACCCTGCGGCGGGGTGCTGTGGCCACGGCGCGCTACATGCAAACTGCGGAAGCCCTCCTCCGGAAAAAGGATTATCTGGGACTCCTGGCGGTTTCGAATCGTCACAATGAAGCGGTGGCCAGAATCGTCCAGCGCACGCTGGATTTTCTCACAAAAAATCCCCGCGCCACGCTGGAGGAGGCCCGCGAAATTGCCCAGGCCGAAGGCACCCGCCTGGCGGGCGCCATGAATCAGCAAATCACCTACCTGGCCGACATCGGCACGCTTGCGCCGATGCTCGGACTCTTTGGAACGGTCCTTGGTCTCATCAAGTCGTTTGCCGCTGTGGCAAGTGACATTGCCGCTTCGAGACCGATGTTGCTTGCGCAGGGAGTCTCGGAGGCCCTGGTTGCGACGGCGGCCGGACTTCTGGTTGGCATTCCGGCCATGGCGGCCTATTCGTTTTTCCGGGGACGCGTTCAGGCGCGGATCTCGGATTTGGAGGCAGCCACCACCCAGCTCATCGCCCTGCTGGGGGTGGACCTGTCGAACCGCAGGGGATGAGGCACGCGCGCACGAAGCCATCGCCCCCAGTCCCGGGCCCTCGCCTGTCGGATTCCGCTGGTTGTGGGCGCGGGCTTCCGCTCCGCACCGTTTACGGGATCCTTGTCCTGCTGGCCGGTGTGCTGACGGCATCCGCACAGCCGGTGGGCGGGGAGCCGGAGATCCGGCGCGCCCTCCCGATCAACACCCCGGCTCCCACGGAAAATCCGGATTGGATGGAGCGCATTCCCCAGGCAACGCCCATCCGCCGTCCCTTGCCGGTTGAGCGGGCCGTTCCGGTTGCCACTCCGATTCCGATGGCCACCCCGGAGCCAGCCCGTCCAACCTCCCCGCCTCTGGAACAACCCTTTCGTCCGGAAACGCCTCCCTCCCCCCCGTCGGCTCCTCCAACGGATGAGAGCGGGAGCATCCGCATCGGCCCCACCTCCACCACCCAGGGGAGCGACCACGCCCGCGAGGCACTGGAGCGGGCAAACACGTTTTACTCGCGAAAGATGTATGACCTTGCCGTCCCGGAATACGAGTTGTTCCTGATTTCCTCGACTCCTGCCGGTGGCCGGGATCAGGCTCTCTTCCGCCTCGCCGAATGCCACCGCATGCTCGGCAACACCCCCGCCGCACGCGCGAGCTATGAAAAGCTTGCCATGGATTTCCAAAAGGGGGAATTCGCGGGCGCGGGGGCCTACCGGTTGGGAGAGTTCCTCTTTGGCGAGAACAACTACGAGGCCGCAAACACCCAATTCCAGACCGCGGCCCGGGAGGCCAAGGACAACGAGGTGCGCCTGACCGCCCTCTACTTTTCCGCACGGAGCCTCGATTACCTCCATCGGGACAAGGATGCCCTCGCCGCCTACAAGGCCGTGCTGGCGGTTGAGGGAAAAAATCCGTATCGCGAACACGCCCTGCTGGCCACCGCAAACATCGAATCCCGCAACGGAAGAAAGGAACCCGCCCTCGCCGCCTACGAGCAACTTGCGAACTCCGGAAAAACCGCCCAGTCCGCCGAAGCCGCCGTCAAGGGCGCCACACTCGCCAGCGAACTGGGACAAAAGGAAAAGGCCCTTTCGCTTTTTGAAAAGGTTCTGAACAATCCGGAAGGGAAGGATTGGAAAGCGGCTTCCATCCTCGGTGCCCTGAAGCTCCGCTACCAGGCCTCCTCCTACAAGAACGTCATTGAAATGGCTCCTCTGGTTGATCAACTCGGACCGGAGGAGCGGCCCGAGGCGCTTCAAATCCTTGCCGCCTCGTTTCGGCAAACCGGAAACAATCTGGACGCCCGGCGCACCTATGACCGCATCCTCAAGGAATTCCCGGAAGCGGCAACTTCCGATGAGGCAAGATACCAGCGCCTGCTCAGCCTTTATGCCCTGAAGGATAAAAATCTTGTCGCGGAAGCGGATTCCTTTCTTGAGAAAACCACGAATCCCAAAGAGCGCACCCAGGCCATGCTGCTCAAGGCGGAGGTCCTCTTCAAGCAGGGCGACTATGCCGCTGCGGGCAAGGTTTATGATGCCCTGCTGACCCGGGAACTCGTCGGGGAGAATCGCGCCGAAGTTCTCTACAAGCTCGCCTGGTGCCTGGCCTCCACCGGCAACCACTCCGCCGCGATCCCGGTTTACTCGGAGTTCCTCGAAAAATTTCCCGATCACAAACTGGCGCCCGATGTCCTCGCGCGCCGGGCACTGTCGAAACAGGAAATCAAATCGTTTGATTCGGCGATCGCGGATTTCGATGCCATCGCCGCCAAGTATCCCTCCTCGAAAGAACACGAACTTTCCCTCCAGCAAAAGGCCCTCATTTTCGGACAGCTCAAAAAATATCCCGAAATGACGGCAACCTTTGAAAAATTGCTGGCGGAGTTCCCCCAAACCGCCGCCGCCGCGCAGGCAAATTTCTGGCTCGGATGGGCGGCCTTCGAACAGAAGGATTACAAGGCGGCGATTCCCAAATTGGAAGAGGCGCGCAAGCGCGATGCCGCGGGCTATGGCGAACGGGCTTCCCTGCGGATCATCCTCTCCCATTACTATCTGGAGGATCGCGCATCGGTTGCCCGGGAGGCTCTGGCCTACAAGGGGGGGAATCTCCCGGTGGAAATCACCCTCTGGCTGGCCTCCCAGCTCATGGACGAGGGGGACTACGCCAAGGCGGAGACTCTTCTCCTGCCGCTGACCAGCAATCCGTCCGCCCTGACGCCGGACGCCTGGCTCAACCTTGGCGAGGCGGAAATTCGTCTGGGAAAATTCCAACAGGCCCGGGCTCCGGTGGACAAATTTCTTGAGACCGCCCGCGATGCGGGAACCCGTGCGCGCGGGCTCATGGCCAGTGCCCAGATCTACCTCGGTCTCAAGAATCCCACGCTCGCCATCCCGGTGATCGAAGAGGCTTTGCTGCTCCAGCCCGAGGGCAGGTTAAATGCGGAGGCCCGCCTGCTCCAGGGGGACATCTTTCTTGCGCAGGGCAACGCGGATGCCGCCGCGAGAGCCTACATGACGGTCGCCGTGCTTCTGGAGGATCCGGTCATCACCCCCACGGCCCTTCAAAAAGCCGCCGATGCCTACCAACGGGCCAACAATCGCTTCGAAGCGGAAAAAGCCCTTGCGCTCCTGCGGGAAAAATATCCAGATTCCGTAAAGAAACCAAAAGCCTCGAAGCCCCAATCATGAGAACCGCCTTCTTCATTCTTCTCCTTTCCACGACCTGCGCATGGGCTGGAGAAATCGCCTTTCACGAGCAGCCACTCCAGGAGGCCCGCGCCACGATCCAACTCCCCGAAGGCTGGACCTCGGTCCTTGAAAGCGAAGAGGGCGTCTTCGTTTATCACCTGCAAAAAGGCGGGAAGCCCGGTGAGCCGGATCCCCTCGCCATCACACTGAGCGTCACCACAAAAGTCCCGGAGCGAACCACCCAATCCCCCTCCGAATACGCCACGGCATTGATTGACATGTCACAGGATGAGGGCCTGAATTCCCCCATCCAAAAAGGCGAGATCGACAAACTCCCCTCCCTGCGGGCGGAATACGACTTCGAGAGCGACGCGGGAAAAATGCGCGCCGTGAACATCGCGATCCCCAATGACAAAACCGGAACGCTTTATTTCTTTGCCTGGCAGGCACCGCTCAACGAGCCCGCCGAAGGGGAGGCCCTCCGGGACAAGATCGTGACTTCCATGAAATTCGATCCGGCATTCTAGCCGGATTGAAAGGGGCGCATCTCCGTTTTGTGCAACCAAAGGAGCGTGGGCATCCTGCCCGCTCCTTCTGTTCACGGGCGAATGCCCG
>JACSRU010000137.1 GCA_014879575.1 Chthoniobacterales bacterium
CTTTGTAGTGCCTTTCGGAAGACCCCCTTGGTTTTATGCACCTCCACGGCCCTCCATAAGAAACTTGGGCTAAAGACTCCGCTGGCAGTGAATAGCGAGAGCCCTTTGCTGAAGAGCATCGCCAGAGCGGTTCCAATAGGCTCGGTGGAAATCATTGCCGCGCGGCCCATCGCCCCTTCCGCGAGAGTCATGACCAGGTTGCAGAGACTCTTCACTTCGTCCAGCCCGATCCGGAAGACCGCCTTGGAAAAATCCATAAGGATGTGAAATGTCCGCTCGAATGTCGCATCCGCCCAGATCTCCACCAAAAGCTCCCGGATATCGCCTGCCCCGGTCGGGCCCTCAAATCGGCTGATGACGAGCTTTTTTTCCGGGAAAATCAAATACGTGGCAGCCATCAAAAGGTTCGCTTTTGTAGCAAAACCCGCAATTTTTGCAAGAATCGGAACGACATTTTTTTCGAGAGATCGCTGCAGGAAGCCTGCAAGGATCAGGCTTTGCGCCGGATTTTGCGCTGGATGATCCGCAGGGCATCCTGTGTTTCCTCCACGCGCAGCAGGAGGCAGGCGGCCAGGTAGATCAGGGAAGCCGCACCCATCGTGACAAAAAGCATCATCCCGCCCTGCCAAAAGGCAGGCCGGGGGAACAACCGGGGCGTGAAATGGATGCCTGCCCAGCAGACCGCTCCCAGAACCAGGGATGCCAGGGCGCAGCGCGCCACAGTCAGAAGAAAACGCCGACTCTCCAATGTTCCCGCCGGACCGAGCATCAGAAAATACAAGATCCCGAAATTGAGTGTGGCGCAGATCGAAGTCGAGAGAGCCAGCCCCCGGTGGCCGAGGTTCATGTGAAAAATGAAAATGTAGTTCAGGAGCACGTTCAGCGCGATGGAGACAAAGCTGACAAGCATGGGCGTCCATTTCCGATTGATGGCATAAAATGCCGGAGCCAGGATTTTGATGCAGGAGTAGGACACGAGCCCCATGGCATAGAACCGGAGCGCAAAGCCGGTTTGCTGCGTGTCAAAGGACAGAAATTTTCCGTGTTCGTAGATGAGCCCAATGATGGGATCAGCAAGAAACCAGAGCCCTACCGCTGCGGGAAGGGTCAGAAAAACAGCCAGTCTCATCGCTCGTCCCAAGGTTGGCCCAAACAGGCTGGTGTCCGCATCCGCAGCAATTCTCGAGACCACGGGAAGGGTGACGGTGGCGATCGCCACCCCAAAGACGCCGATCGGGAGCTGCATGAGCCGGAATGCGCTGTTGAGCCACGTCACGGCCGCCTCCCCCACGTGTGCGGCGAACCCTGTGTTGATCAGCACATTCACCTGCACCGCGCTCGCCGCCACAACAGACGGCACCATCAACTCAAGGATTTTCCGAATCCCGTGATCCCGCCACCGAAAGTTGGGCCGGAACGAAAATCCCGCCCGGCGCAAGCTGGGAAACTGGATCACCAGTTGCAACAGTCCTCCCAAAAGCGTTCCCAGTGCCAACCCGAGGAGCGCTCCTCTTCCAAATGACGGGTCAATCAGCCAGCCAAAGACCACGCCGCCGGCTATCGAACCGATATTAAAAAAGCTCGAGGCCATCGCGGGCGCGGTAAAAATGTTTCTGGAGTTCAACATTCCCATCACCAACGCGGCCAGGGAGACCAGCAAAATGAAGGGATACATGACTTGCGTGAGCAAAACCGTGAAGGCGAGATCCTCCGGAGGGAAACTCCGTGCCAGCAGGTTCACGAGTTGCCGGGAGAAAAGGATCCCGAGCAGTGTCACAAGACTCATGAACACCGCAACCAGGGTCATCATCTTTGAGGCCAGTTCCCAGGCGGACTTTTCCCCCTCGCGCTCGATCCGCTGCGAGAAGACCGTCACGAAGGCCGTGGAGAGCGCCCCTTCGGCAAAAAGGTCGCGCAGCAAATTCGGAATCCGAAAGGCGAGGATGAAGAGCCCCATTGACGCGGCGCCAAACAGCGAGTTGAAAAGCACCTCCCGCACGAGACCGAGCACGCGACTGCACATCACCGCGATCGAGATGATCCCGCTGGCCCTGGTATTCAGCTTTTTTCCGTCACTCATCGCACGGAGGCCTTTCGCAAGCGTTCCATAATGGCCGCCCCCAGTCCTGTCTCGGGGAGGGGTTCGGCAATGATCCCGTCAAGTCCCGACTCGTCCAGTCGCCGCATGGCGCCATAGAGATTCGAGGCCGCCTCCCGCAGGTCTTGTTTTCGGGAGAGAAATTCCACCACCGGAAAACCTTTTCCATCGGAAGCCCATGCGAGCAGTCCGAAGTTCGCCTCGGGGATCGCGGCGCCAATCCGCAGGGGCGTCCGTGGCGCGTAGTGGCTCAACAGACCCCCGGGAGCCGAAATTCCCGCCACCGCACCATGCACCGGACCAAAGCCTGCCAGATCCTCCCCGGTCACCGGCCCGTGCCGCAAAATATGGATGCCGGCAGCATCCACGAGGGCAATCGTGGACTCGATGCCGTGAACACACGATCCCCCATCGAGAATCAGCGGGATTCTCCCTCCGAGTTCCGCAGCCACGTGTCCGGCACAGGTGGGACTGATCCGCCCGAACCGGTTCGCGCTGGGCGCCGCAACCGGCTTTCCAAAGGCCTTCAACACTTCCCGGAAAAGCGGATGCCCGCTCCTGCGGATCGCCACGGTCTCCTGTCCGGCTGTCACCAGATCGGGAACAATTTCCCGTCGGGGCAGGACGAGTGTCAAGGGACCGGGCCAGAATTTTTCCGCCAACCGCCGAGCGGCATCCGAAACAACCGCCAACCGGTCCAGCCACCCGATCTCCGGAATGTGGACAATCAAGGGATCGCTCAGCGGGCGCTCCTTGACCTCGAAGATTTTGGCGCAGGCCACCGGACTCAACGCATCGCCCCCCAGGCCATAGACCGTCTCGGTGGGCAACCCCACCACCCCCCCGGAAGCCAGAGTCGAAGCCGCCGCCCGAATTCCTTCCTCTGCGAACACGATGCGCGTCTCAATATTCTCCATGCAAAAAATCCCGGTTCTTTCCGAAAATTCGCCGGGCAGGAAATCCGGGAGCCAACAAACCCGTTGGGCGGAAGGAAAGCCATTTTGGAAATATGACCGGGCAGTTCATTTGAAGTTGCATCTTTAACCATGACGCCCTCCTGCAAAAGGGAGTGCACTGGAAAGTGCGGTGTCGTCCTGCCCGGCAGAACTACCAGACACCGCCCACCAACAGAAACAGGAAAGTGGGGTCTCCACAAGAAGCCCTTGAAAATCCGGGGAGCATGCGCCAGCCTCCCGGACTCTCCGTGGCGGGCGGGCTGGTTGTTTTCCAGCTTGCAAGGCTTCGACAAAAAGGTCCCGCTTGCGGGAAACGGGTCAAAGGACAAGATTACGGCAGGACATGACAACCTTCATCCTGGATGGAATTTGGGGACGGCACTCCCGGTGGGAGCGTTTGCGTCGTCGCATTGAAAAGTCCATCGGGGCGTGTCGTATCTGGCGCTATGACAACTCCGGACGCACCTCACTCGAAATGATCGGAGCCTCCCTGCGGGACGAACTCCACGGGACGGCGGGACCGCTCAATCTGGTGGGTTATAGCATGGGGGGATTGGTGATCCGCGAATCCCTCCGGGAACCCCATGAGCTGAGCGTCCGGCGCGCTGTCTTTCTTCATTCCCCGCATCGGGGTTCGTTCTTTGCCCACGCCTACAATCTCCCGGCCTGCCGGGAGATGCGCCCCGGCAGCGCATTTCTTGCCAGGTTGAATGAGACCACATGGAACATTCCCACCCTTGCCACCTGGTGCGCCCTCGATGCCGTCGTCGTGCCGGGTCAATCCGCGTGCTGGAGGAATGCCGTCACGGTCATCCAGAGCCCTGTCCCCGCTCATGCCTGGCCGGTGATCTCGCCGGGCATCCATAAGGCGGTTGTCCAATTTTTGAAAAATGACCCCGCTCCGGCTGCGCTCCCGCTTTCGGGGATCCGTCCGGGAATGGATCGCCTTCCATGAAACCCGCTTGGCGATGAGGCGGTCGGTCAGGTAGATATCACCCCTCCTCTATGAACATTCCCATGAAAGGCCTCCTGCTCCTGCCGCTCGTCATCCTGATTTCCGGCTGCGCGAATCTGGTGGATCCGCTCGGCCCGATCGGCAAGGGCCCGGTGCCGCGCCCCCAAAAATCCCCGCCCCACCTGGATGATAAATTTGCCTGGGGAATTTCCACCGCAAGCTTTCAATACGAAGATCCCGACGTGAAGCCGGGACAAAAAGACGCGTTCTCCACGGATTGGGACATTTTGATTTCGCAAAAAAAGGCGCCCAAAAAAGGGAACGCCCTCTACACGTGGACGAAATTTGAAAAGGATCTCGCCGCACTCAGGAAAATCGGAGTCACCCATTACCGATTCAGTATCGAGTGGGCGCGGGTCGAACCGAAGCCCGGCGTCTATGACGAGGAAGCCATCGCCCGCTATGCGAAAATGGCACGCCTGTTGAAGGAAGCCGGCATCGAACCGGTGATCTGCCTGTGGCATTTCACTTTTCCGGACTGGCTTTACGACAAAAAGTCCCCCTCCCGGTCAAACTGGCTGCACCCGCTCGCCCGCGAAAGATGGAATGCCTACGTCAACAAGATGGTTCGCGCCACCGCGCCCCACACGAATTTCTATGCCCCCCAAAACGAGCCGAACGGTCAGATTACAACCGCCTACATTGTCGCACAATGGCCGCCCTGTATGACCCTGGCCTTCGGGCACTACTGGAAGGCGATCGAGGCGAGCACCGGAATGTTCCGCGACGCGGCGACCCGCATCAAAAAAATCAAGCCGTCGGCCAAGGTCGTCAGCGTCGAGGCGTTGCCCTGGTGGGAGCGCGCCCCATTGGATCCGGGCGGACTCATCTACAATACGATGATGCACGGAAATGTGGACCATCTCGATCGTGTCTATGATGTCTGCGACATCGTGGGCTTCAACTACTACTACGCGCAGTCAACCGGCCCGCTCTCCCTGCTCTCCGAGAGTTCCCGACACGGTCACAATTTTACAATGATGGGCTGGCGCATTGATCCCAACGGCCTGTTCAAGGAAATCCAGCGCGTGGGCAACCGGTATGGAAAGCCGATGATGATCACAGAGAATGGGATCGCCACCCGGGACGATGCCAAGCGGGTCTGGTATATGCGCAACCATCTTGCCGCCATCGGAAAGGCCATCCGGGCGGGCTACGACATGCGCGGCTACTTCGCCTGGTCGCTCGCGGACAACTATGAATGGCACTACGGATACAAGTCCCTCTTCGGCCTCTCCAGGATGGATCCCAAAACCTACGACCGCGTCCTCAAGCCCTCGGCAAAAAAATTTGCGGAGATCATCAAATCCCACCCCACGGTCCGCTCGGTCGCAACCATCCCGCCGCAGGCAAACTTCTCCCCCTCGCCGAACTAGCACTCGGCGATAGATGGGCCAGAGGCACCATGCAGAGTTCGGACGGAAAGGGGCATGGAGCAACCGGCCCAAAGCACTCGATATCCGAATCCTCAGGAAATCAGCAATCAGATTCTCCGTGATCTCGATCTGTTCCGTGCGTTAAGAAACTACCCATCTTGAATCTCTACTCCGACATCCTGCGCCCGTGTCTGTTCCAACTGGATCCCGAGACCGCCCACCATCTCGCGCTCACCGGGCTCCGGCTCACGCCCGCGCCGCTCCTCCGCACGATGTTCGGCCCGCCACCAAAAAATCCGGTCCGACTTTTTGGACTCACCTTCCCCAATCCGGTTGGCCTGGCGGCCGGGATGGATAAAAACGCGGAGGCGTTGGGCGCCTGGGAGGCGTTGGGGTTTGGATTCGTGGAAGCCGGAACGGTGACCGCGCACGCCCAACCCGGGAACGACAAGCCGCGGTGCTTCCGCTTTCCGACCCATCAGGCGCTCATCAACCGCATGGGCTTCAACAATCCCGGCGCGGCAGCCGTCGCAAAAACGCTTTCCTCTCTCAAGTCCTCGGGCCGCTGGCCCAAAATTCCGGTCGGCATGAACATCGGAAAATCCAAAGTCACCCCGCTGGAAGACGCGGCGGCGGACTACGCGACCAGCTTCCGGGCACTTTTGCCCTTCGGGGATTACTTTGTGCTCAACGTCAGCTCGCCAAACACGCCGGGTCTCCGTCAGCTTCAGGACGCCGCCTCCCTCACCACGATCATCCGCGCACTCAAGGCGATTGACTCGACAAAGCCGCTCCTCGTAAAAATTGCCCCGGATCTCACCGATGAGGCGGTCCGGGAAATCGCCGAACTCGCCGAGACGGAAAATCTCGACGGCCTCATCGCCACGAACACCACTCTCGACCACTCGGCCGTGCCGCCGAAGGACGACCAGACCGGCGGGCTCAGCGGCCTGCCCCTTCGCTCCCGCTCCACCGAGGTCCTCCGAATCTTGCGCGAGCAGACTGCGCTCCCGATCATCGCCTCCGGCGGGGTCATGAGCGCGGATTCCGCACGCGAAAAACTCGAGGCAGGTGCTTCGCTTGTCCAGATCTACACCGGATTTATCTACCGGGGACCGGGTCTGATCCGCGAGGTTTCCGAAATCTGGCGTCCCTGAAAATCATTCCACAAAATGTCGCGCCAGATTTTTGCGGCCACCCGCTCTTGAAAAATTCCGGCACTGCGTGCATCCTTGAGCCCTTATGAAATCCGTCCGGGCACTCTACGAAGGTCGCGTCCAAGGCGTCGGCTTCCGATGGACGGTGAAAGATCTCTCCCGGGGGTTCGATGTGGCGGGAACGGTGAAAAATCTTCCCGACGGACGCGTGGAAGTCGTGGCCCAGGGAGACGAAACCGACGATTTTCTTGAAGAAATCCGGCGGAGCACACTGGCCGGACATATCGAGCAGGAGCGCCTGGAAACCATCCCCCGCGTGCAGGGCCTGCGCGGATTCCTTATTGTCCCATGAATGCCGTAACTGTTGAAAACCTGACAAAAGTCTATCCCGTTCCCATGCGACGCCAGCGCGTGGTGGCGGTCAAAAACCTGAGCCTGGCGGTCCGGGAGGGCGAGGTCTATGGATTGCTCGGACCGAATGGTTCGGGAAAAAGCACCACCCTCAAAGTCCTGCTCGGTCTGGTGACCCCGACCAATGGCCAGGCGTCCATATTCGGTCAGGACAGCCGGGACTACCGCAGTCGCACCGAGGTGGGCTTCCTGCCTGAAAATCCCTATTTTTACAAATTTCTCACTGCGGAGGAAACCCTGCGATTTTACGGTGACATTTGTGGCATCCCCGCCCGGGAACTGACAATGCGGATTGGGGAGCTGATCAATCTGGTCGGCCTGGAGGATGCCCGCCACAGGCGCGTGGGGGGCTTCTCAAAAGGCATGCTTCAGCGCATCGGCCTGGCCCAGGCACTCATCCAGAACCCCAAACTCGTCGTCCTCGACGAACCGACGGCCGGAGTCGATCCGGTGGGCTCCCGCCAAATCCGCGATCTCATCCTCGATCTGAAAAAGCGCGGCAAAACCGTCCTCCTGACATCCCACCTTCTCGGACAGGTCCAGGAAGTTTGCGATCGTGTGGGCATCATGGCCCGGGGGGAAATGGTGCGCGAGGGAAGTCTCGAAGAATTGACAAGCATCGACCGTCAAACCGAGTTTGTCGTGGAGGATGCCTCCGAGGAACTCCGTGCGGAAATCGAGAAAATGATCCGCGCCTCGGGGGCGCGATTTGTCGCATCCCGCCGCCCCCAACGCAATCTCGAGGGCGTCTTTCTGGAATCCACCGCAGAAAAAAAATGAGGGCGTTCCTCACGGGAACCGATACCGGCGTCGGGAAAACCTTTGTGACGGCGCTTCTGGCGCGGGCGTTGCGCCGAGCCGGACTCGATACCATCGCGCTCAAGCCGGTTTGCTCGGGTGACCGGCTCGATGGAGAAATCCTGCGTGCCGCCTGCGGGGACGAATTGGCTCTCGACGAGGTAAACCCCCTCTGGTTTCGGATGCCGGCGGCTCCCCTCCTGGCGGCCCGCAGCGAACACCGGACGGTTTCGCTCCCGGCACTCGAGGCCTGGTTTCACTCGATCACAGCCGGCCGGCAGTCTGTGCTGGTCGAGGGGGCCGGCGGCTGGCTGGCACCCCTCTCGGATGGCAAACTTGTCTCTGATCTGGCGGTGGCCTTCGGACTGCCGGTGATCCTCGTCGTCGCGAACCGGCTCGGTTGCGTCAACCATGCGCTGCTCACCCTGGATGCCATCCGCTCGCGAGGGCTCACCTGCCGTGGCATCATCTTCAATTCCCTCACGCCCGCCTCCTCCGAGTCCGAACGAACAAACCGCGACCTTCTCGAAGAATTCACGGATGTCCCCATCCTGTTCGAGATCACTCCCGGTCAGCAGGATCTCGAATTGGCCCTCGTGTGAGGGAGACTCAGGGTTTCTTTTTTTTCCGGAGGATGGCCGGCAGCCAGGTCCAGACGATTTGCGTCGAAACCGCATAATTCCAAACCGCGCCAATCGCGGCGCCGGTCACCCCGGCAAACCACCAGGGAATCGCGTTCACATAAAGGTATTCGGCCGACTGGACATTGACAATCGCGCCCAGCGCACAAATCGCCACGTAGGCCGAGAGCCCCACTGCCAGCGGAAACCCCTTCAGCCGCCGGGAGCGGAACGTCACGGCATTATTCACGAGAAAATTTGAGACCATCGCCACCAAAGTCGCGAATATCTGGGCATAAAAAAACTCGACGTGCGCACCCCGGTGAAGGAGCCCGAGAATCACAAGATGCAGGAGGAGCCCGGAAAGCCCCGCGAGGACATAGAAAACAAAACTCACGGGCACGAGCCAGCCCAGCGTCTTGTCCACCAGCAGATAAAGATACTCGAGGCCCACAACGACATCGAGCTTGCTCTCCCCGTGCTGGCGGGCGCGAAATTCATAGGGAAATTCCCGGGTCCGCAACTTGCGCCCGGCGGAGAGAACGATATCGAGAAGAATCTTGAAGCCCTTCCCCGTCATGTGCCGGACGGTTTCTTCAAATAACCCGCGGCGTATCACAAAAAATCCGCTCATCGGATCCGTGAGCGGCGTCCGCAGGACGGCCTTCTCGATCCCTGTCGCAAATTTGCTCACGAACTGCCGCCATTTCGACCAATTACTAAATCCCCCTTCGCCCGAATACCGCGTCCCCACCGCAAGGTCGAGATGGGGATCTTCTTGGAAGGCGGCGATCATCCCGGGAAGGATGGTCTCGTCGTGTTGAAGGTCCGCGTCCATCACGGCAAAAATCTCCGCCGCACTCGAAGCCATGCCTTCGAGACAGGCCGATGCGAGTCCCCGACGTCCGATCCGACGGATCACACGGACGCGCGGATGCGTCCGACTCAATTCCAGGAGAACCTGTGCCGATCCGTCGTCGGAATCGTCATCCACAAAAACCACTTCCCATGCGAAATCCCGCAAAAGCCCATCCAGTCGGCTGACGACCAGGGGGAGATTCTCACGCTCCCGGAAGGTGGGAACAACGACACTGACAAAGGGAGAATGGCTCATAAAGAAGGCAAAATCGGCGAAAGGAGGATTTTTCTTTATCTCACGGGGTGGAAAATGGGGGACTGGGAGAAGAATCCGGAGATGCCCTCCCTCCACCCATCAGGACAAATGGCTCGTAACAGTTTTTCCTGCTCATTTCAACGCGGCATCAGTTTTTTCCAAACGGCCTCCCGGTTCCGAAGAAATTCCCATTCCTGATCCCGCTGTTTGCCGCGGGCGGTTTGACAATTTTCTCTGAGTCCTCCTCCCGCCCGCTTCGGGAATCCGCTTGACAGGAAGTTGGCCGCAGAAAGACGTTCCTCGGGTGTCATATTCTTTCAAAAATCCGGAGGCAACCGGCCCGGCTGCGGGCGGGCTGTTCCTGCGGTTGAAAAAAACCGACCCGATTCTCATTCTCTGCCTGTGGATTTCATTTTTTACGGGAATCACGGCGCTGACATGGGGACGATATGACTGTTTGAATCCGGACGCAACGGCATTCAAAAGCATCAAAAAGTGGCCGCCGCTTCATCCCGAGCGCTTTGATACGCCCCCGCTACACACCTATCTCAACAACACTCTGATCAATGAACCCAGCAAGTGGGTCGCCGGCGCCTGCGTGTTTTTCGGCGCCGACAAAATCTTTGCGGAAAAAATCCGCTGGCAGGCGCGGATGCTCGCCGCCCGGCTTCTTCAGGCGGTTCTGATGCTGGGTTGCGTGGTCTGCGTTTACCTCTTCTCGCGGGACCATTTCGGGCGGGCCTCGGCCCGTGTGAATGCCCTTCTGCTCGCGACTTCGGCCAGTTTTTTGCTGAACAAAATTTTCCTTTCGTCCGACATCTCCCTGGTTTTCTGGATGCTTGCGAGTCTCGTGGCCAGCGGGCGGATTCTGAAAACCGGCGGAATGAAGGCGTCTGTGCTGGCTGGTATGTTCGCCGGGTTTGCCACGGCGACAAAATATAGCGGGCTGGCTGTGGCGCTCGCCATTCCCCTTGCGCACATGTTCCATCAGGATCCCCGGGGAATACTGGCATTTCTCAGGCGTCGGGCGTTTTGGGTCGGAGGTTTCGCGGTTCCGATCGCCTTCGTGCTTGCGAATCCTTACTCCGTCCTGAACTACAGGAAGTTCTCCTCGGACTTCATGTATACCTATTTCGTGACCCCCATTTATGATGGGCAGACCGGGGGCAGCGGATACGGGGCGTTTTTCGCGGCGTTTCCGGAGATTCTCGGCTGGCCGCTTTGCCTGGTTCTCCCGCTGCTCCTGGTGTGTGGCCTGGGCTGGGTGATTTGGAAAAAACCGGAGTCCGCCTTCGCCGCCATGATCCTTTGTGCCGCAGTGTTCGCGCTGTATTTCTGGAAGATCGGTGGCTTCCCCCGCATCGAGACCCGTTTCGTTCTGCCGATGGGTCCGGTCCTTCTCCTGCTCGCCGCACCGGGCTGGGAGTTTCTGGCAAGGTGGCGGGCGGCGGCGGTCATTCCCGCGCTCTTGCTGGGCCTCCATGGCCTGGCGAGCGGATTTGAGATCACCCGTCAATTCACTGAAGACCCCCGTATGGCCGCGCTCGAGTGGGCGGATCAGAACTTCCCGAAAAGCTGCAAGGTCGAGGCCAGCACCGGATCTCCCCAGTGGAAATGGATGGTCGGAAAAAATGTCTCTGTCGTGAATTTCCCGATCGGACTCGACCGCAACCGTAGGTTCAGCGAAACGCTAAAAGACAACCCGTGGGTCCAGGAACGCCTCAAAAGAAACCTTTCGGTCAATCGCCCGGAATTTTTCACGCCGGGGGAACTCGCCGAAAGAAATTCTGATTTCATCACCATCGACTCACAGAATTTGAAGGACAAGATGGCGGCCCCTTTCCTCAAGGAACTCCTTGCGGGCAAACACGGTTACGAAGTGGTTTTCGAGAAGGAAGCACCCCCGCTCCCCGGTTGGGTTTATCCCTCCGAACCAAACTGCCTGCGCATGAAATTCTACATCCTCGGGAAAAAGGCCGGGCCGTGAAGACGTCCGGCTACCTGGCCCAGATCGTGGTCCGGTTCCGAAGGAACTCCGTATTCCGGGGATAGACCCAGGCGGGCAATGTGGGGGACTCTCCATCCCAAACGATCCGGTAGCCGGCCGCCCCGTTGAGAAGTGTCTCGTGAAAGGCGCGCGTGCTCTTTTCCAAATCAATCGTGGACCAAAAAATCCAATCCGGATTTCGCTCCTGCAAGGCCTCCACCGAAAACCATTGCCGCCCCGAAGTTTCCTTTCTTTTGTTCACAACCCGCATCACGTCCTCGTCCTCCGCAAACCGATCGGAAAAATTTTTCAGGCGATCCACCCCGGAGGGAATTTTGTGGAGCACGTAATCCCGATCCGGCAGATCGCCGAGGCGGGGGATTGAAACACTGGCCTCAATGACGGCTCCGGAGGGAATCTGGTTCCGGGCAAATGCCAGCACCTCATTTCTGGGATCCCTGCGGAACAACTCCCCCACCCACCAACCACAGGCGAGATTGAACACCACGATCCCGGCCAGAATCGGCGCCGCCAGCCAACGCGCGCGCAACATCACCCCGAACCCAGCGGCTCCAAGCAAAAGCACATACGGCGCAGCGGGCAGCACAAACCGCGTCTCCATCCGGGGAAACGAACCAATCTTCCAAGAGTAAACTCCGGCGACCACCCACGCCAAAAGCCATAACTTCCCGCCCGACGATTTTTTCCAGTTCAACGGAACCCCCACGAGTCCAATCCCCAGACCTGCCAGAATAAAGAACAGCCCGGGCTGGCCGAAGATTTCATAAAACGCCCGGAAGTATGTCCCATATCCACTCTCGGCCGTCTCACCGCCATACACGGGAGTCACCTTGTAGTTGTAAAGAAAATCGGAGAGGAAAGAGGGGAAGTCCAGAAGCGCATAGGGATTGCCGATGAAGAAACCCACCGGCACCATGAGCCCGCAGACCCAGGCCGATGGACGCTTCAGGCATGCCATGACCGGATTTCCCCGACTCGCCAACAAATGGGCAACCGGCAAAGCCGCCGCGATCATGATTCCGTTGTATTTCGTGGCTCCTGCCAATCCGGCCAAAAGCCCCGCCGCCACGGACCATCTCATGGACGGATTCCGCGTGAGAAACGCGGCGCAGGCAAAGGAAGCCAACATCATGAATATGACCGCCAGATCGGTGGTCAAAAACACCTGATACGGGACAAACCCTGCCGACGTCGCCATCAACAACGCCGCCGCCCGCCCGGCGCCAACGGAATAAAATTCGCGTGCCAGACAGTAAACCAACACCACACACCCGGCGAACAACACCAAATTCCAAAACCGCGCCATCGCCAGGCGCAGCTTCAAATAAAAATCAAATCGTTCGGACTTTTTCAGCCAGATGAGCCCGGAGGAAAACGTCTGCGCCGGGCCCCGCGCAAAAAAATGGTTCATGTAGGTATAAAAGGGCGGCTTGTAGAATTCTCCCGGATGCAGAAGCGGGCGCTGTCTGCTCACCACATTCTTCAAGGCCATCCGATCCAGATTCAAACAATCGTAGGTTCCCCAAAAAAATCCCTGCGCGCCGAGCCCTACACCCAGAAACAACGCAATGGCCAGCCAGCCATCGCGCAAATAATGCCAGGCTCCGCGCAAAAAATTTCCCGCCCGAAAAAAGCCCTGGCGCAGACGGGACGCCGGAATGGGAAGTGAATGCTCCATGTGGGAGCCACTATTGGCGATTTTCTCCCCGGGCTCTGCAAATTTTTTCCATGAAATCCCCGTTCTATTCGGGTTTTGCGCGGCCTGCAATGCCGACCTGTCCGCAGTCGCGACAAATTGTCATGCCCCCCCAGTCCGTCGCGCTTGCCTGCCGGGGTGTCCGCTGGTAGATAGCCGGGCATGTCCTCTTCCCGACTCCACTTGATTGTGCAACCCGACGACGGGACTGCTCCTGTGCTGGATTTCATTCGCCAGGCGCAAAAAAGCCTGCTGATCAAGCAATTCACCTTCACCCAACCGGAAGTGATGCAGGCTGTCGTGGAGCGTAAAAATGCCGGTGTCGCGGTGCGGGTCATGCTCAATCCCAAACGCTCCGGAGGCGACCGCGCGAACGACGCCACGTTCGAGTTTTTCCAGAACGAGGGCGTAACCATCCAATGGGCCAGCCCGAAATTTTACGTCACCCACGAAAAATCGATCGTCGTGGACGGACGGGCGGCCCTCATTGCCACCTTCAATCTCTGCGAAAAATATTTCACGCTCACCCGGGATTACGGAGTGATTGTTGAGGATCCTGTCAAGGTCGCGCAGGTGATGGAGGGATTTGAGGCGGACTGGGCGCACCGGGAGGACTGGAAGCCCTCCCCCGATTCGGGGCTCCTGTGGAGCAACAGCAACTCCCGCGAAGCCATGTCGCGGTTTATTGACTCCGCCAAGCATACCCTCGAAATCCAGCACCCGAAATTTGTGGATGCAACCATCCTTGACCGGATCGCCGAGGCTGCCCATCGGGGGGTGACCGTGCGTGTTCTCTGCGGCGGCAAGCACGGGATCAGCGACTGGGACATTCTCGACACCTTCTCCTCCCTCCGCCTGATGCGACGTTCCGGCGTCAAGGTCCACAAACAGAAAAACCTCCGCCTGCATGCCAAACTTCTCATCGCGGACCATGGCCATGCGATCGTCGGCTCGATGAACATCGACCGCTCGGCCTTTGATCTTCGCCGCGAATTGGGCGCCAGAGTTCAGGATCCCAAAGTCGTTGCGCGATTGCTCGAAGTCTTCGAGCGGGATTGGGACTCCTCCCACCGCTACGATGCGCCGGATCCCCTGGACCCCTCGCTGCATCACGAAACCGACTTCCCCCACGATGCCGACCTCGTCCATGAGTGAGAGGCCGTCCCTCACGGCACTGGCACGGACCTTCAACCAGATCGCGCTCGCTTCCTTCGGGGGAGGGCTCTCCGCCTGGTCCCGGGAAATCCTCGTCGTGAAAAAGCAATGGATGGAAGACGGGGAGTTTCTGAGCGCCGTGACCATGTGCCGGATCCTTCCGGGGGCAAACCAGATCAACCTCGCCGTTTTCGTAGGCGTAAAGTTCCGCGGCATCCCCGGTGCC
Source organism: Chthoniobacterales bacterium (assembly GCA_014879575.1). Taxonomy (GTDB): domain Bacteria; phylum Verrucomicrobiota; class Verrucomicrobiia; order Chthoniobacterales; family Terrimicrobiaceae; genus QYQL01. The sequence continues at coordinate 14,631 of JACSRU010000137.1, forward strand.
CTCGCCGCAGTCTTCGGCCTCACCCTGGTCCCCGTCCTCATCGTCCTGGCCCTGGCGTATTTCTACTTCCAGTTCCACCAGGTGCCCGCCGTGGCCGGCATCCTCAAGGGGGCGGCGGCGGCGGCTGTCGCGCTGACTCTTTCCATGGTTTTCAAAACCGGGAAAAAATGCCTGGTCGGCCTGGTTCCCCTCCTCCTGTTCCTGGCGGTTTTCCTGATGAACGGGATTTTTCGCTGGCCGCTTCTTGCCTGCCTGTCCCTCCTGGCTCCCCTTGCGCTCGCGTGGGCCTGGCCAAAAAAACTGAAGCCATGAACCTGAAGACCCTCCTCCAGTTGTTCCTGCTCTTCAGTTCGCTCTCGATCCTCTCCATCGGAGGAGGGAACACGGTCCTTCCCGAAATGCACCGTAAGACCGTGGATGATCATGGCTGGCTCACGGACAAACAATTCGCCGACGTCTTTGCCATCTCCCAGGCCGCACCGGGACCAAGCATCCTCATCGTCACCATGATCGGCTACAAGGCGGCAGGTGTTCCCGGCGCCCTCCTCGCGACCATCGCCATGATGCTCCCGGCCGGCATTCTGGTCTATCTGGTCAGCCGGGTTTGGGCTCGCGCCAAGGATTCCCCCGCCCGCAAGGCCATCGAAAAGGGATTTGCCCCGCTGACTGTCGGGCTCATTCTCGCGAGCGCATGGATCATGAGCAAGGCAGCCGACCAGAGTTGGCAGGCCTACCTCCTCACCGGTGTCTGCACCCTCATCTTCTGCGCCACAAAAATCAACCCCCTCATCGTCGTGGCCACTGCCGGGGTCATCGGCTGGCTGGGCTGGCTGTAACCACCTGACTGCGCCACCGCAGGACAAGGCGCTTGCCGCCGGTGAAGCGATCTTCCTTAAGTCCGGGTGTCCTCTTGCGGAAAGATGGCTTTTCGGGCCACTCCCCCTCGAAAAATTCTGCGCCGACCCCACGCAGCGAGGGAGCCCGCCATGACAATGAGAGCAAGGGTGCCAGGCTCGGGAATGGCCATGTTCCCATCCGGAATGAGCGAGATGAGCAGTGTATTCGTTGTATCATTCGTAAAGCTGATTACCGGACTGCCCCAGCGGTCGTCGTAGGGGTTTCCGTAAACCCCCGCAGAATTGAAGGTCCCCGAAATTGATGCGCTGTTGAATCCTCCGGTGTTGGCAAAAATGATTTCACCGTATTCGTTTGCAAAGGTGGAATTCGTCCCCGTGTAGGCGAGCAGCGCGTCATCCCACCACGCGGCACTGGTCATGTCTCGGATGGCTGTTCCACTCACAATCACGGTATTGCCAACCAGTCCGGCCAGCATCCCCTGGGTGAAATCGCCCACGATTTCGGGTTGCAGGGTGGCGTTGCCGGCGGAGAAATCGGTGTTGAGACCACTCCAGCCCGTTCCAGTAAAGACGACATTGGTCCCCTGCCCGGTGAGGACCTGTGCGTAAATGTTGTTCACCATATACGGATCCGTTTCGGTGTCCGCCGCAAGCGTTGCGGTCATGTCCGTATAGGTCTTGAGCACGTTGTTGGCGGAGTCCGCCATGGTGATGCTCCCGCTCAGAACCACCTTGTAGGTCGTGAGCGAGCCGCTCACCACGGGCTGCACAAATGTATCAAAATAATAGTTGGCGAGGTAGGTCGAACCGCTCGTAAAAACACCGGACGAGCCGGTAAACACGAGACCGTTGGAACCGGCTCCACCGGGATTGGCGCCGGGTTTGAGATTTTCCAGACTGGCGACGGAAATGGTCCCGTTCGCGGAATTGACCGAGAGATCCTCCAGATAGGAGTTGAAAGCGGGGTAGGGGTTGGGGGTGCCGGGATTTCCATACTTGGAGGGCCCGATCACCCGCACGTAACTGCCGTTGGAACCGGTTGTCAGGACGGCACTCGGGGAATTGCCGGTGACCGCCGCCAGTGAGCGCATGATGTCCCCCGAATTTGTCTGCGTATCGCCGAGGTTGTTGCCCGTATAGGCAATGGGCGTCGTTCCGGAGATGTTTGTGTAGAGCTTTTGGTTCAGACCACCGCCAAACTGTGCGATTTGTGTGATGTCCGCCTGGCCAACCCCGTTGTTATATGTCAGCTCAAAGTTGGAATAGCGGGTCGTGGCGGTAAACGGAGACGGGGCGGCGGTGCCACTGGAGAAACCCGAACTGCTTCCGTAGGAGATATACCCAATCAATGATGTGACATTTGAAATGGAAATGCTGGTGTTGGTGAGAGTGTTGAGGGCATAGGACTGGGTGAGGATTGTGCTCGCGTTCGCCGTTCCGTTATTGAAGGTGTGAACGTCCCCGTTGACCGTCAGTGTTCCGGAGTTTGCCTGGAAGGTGACATACAGGTTTGACCCGCTGTAAGCCGGATTGGCGAGCTGGCTGTAATCGAATGTAACATTCAACGTTTGAGCCGACATCCTTTCGACTCCCGAACTGAGCACTCCCAGCGCAAACACGATTGCCATCAAAGAACGCATCATGACTTTCATGCCAAGGAACTTAGCAAAAACCCGGCGTCCAGCAACAAGGATTTCCTCCTCCAAGCTGGCCGGGGTGCATCTCCACTAAGTGCAAAAACGAGATGCCCTGCGCCAAAGGCGCATGATTCAATAGCCCAGTCCGAAGGGCTGGGGT
>JACSRU010000007.1 GCA_014879575.1 Chthoniobacterales bacterium
GCCCCATTGGGAGAGGCCGTGTGGGTGGTGGCGGTAGGGCAGGGAAGGAGAGTGCAGTGAACGCAGGAGTGTTCCGCCCGAATGGACGCAGGAGGAAATTCTGGAATTTCCCGCCAGTCCCGACGGTCCCTGGGCGCGATTTCTCGAAGACGGAAACGTCGCCCGCCACCCGCGCCTCGTCCCGCGTGATGCGGAGTGCGCGAAGCGGCTGGCCGACCGCACCCTCACCAAACTCTACAACGCCCGTCCCGCATGGCTGCGCGATGCCCACGCCACCCTCGACGCCGCCGTAATGACCGCCTACGGCTGGCCCGCCGACCTCTCCGAACCCGAAATCCTCACCCGCCTGCTGGAGCATACCGTCGCCTCCTCGTGAAAATCTCCTCCCTGCAGCATTGCCCAATCCGGTGATCTGCCGGAGGCTTGAAGTGCTGCACACCGGCAGGCTTCGCGATCTGAACTACCGGGTCAACAGGTGTTCCGGGCGCTTGTCCTCTGGCTTTGACTTGACGGCAGGGGTGGGGAGGGGAACCGGGCGGTCGTGCAGGGAGGGCAGGGACTGTTCCGGCTTGGGCGCAGAGGGATCGTAGGGCTGACCACCAACAACGACCACGCTGCCATCACTGCCCCGCCGCAGTTCCGGACGGGAGGAAAACTCGTTGAAGGATTTGCGTTCCAGAACCTCCCCATTCAAACCAATTTTCGAATAAATGAAATTTTTCGGCGAAGTATTCTGGAGGATGTGAATTTTGTTTTGGATGTCCAAAAGGATGTTGGGGGCTCCAAAAGTCATGAAGCGTCCGAGTTGGTGTGTGCAATAAACAATTCCCGCCTGCTTGTCCTCGATGCGGATGTAAAGCTGGGTGCTCTGGGCGAGCCGGTGGGAGAGGACGGAGACCAGCCGGGTGGTTCCGCCCCCGGGGGAGCCCTCGGGCACGCCCACGGGTTTCTGCCAGAGGACCTTGCCGTCGGTGACCTCGAAATTCAGCGAGGGGGAGGTGTAAAAGCGGTTGTTTTGCTGGGAAAAGACGGTGGCCTTGAGCCGGTAACCGCCGAATTCACTCACCGGGAACAGGGGGGCGAGATTGACGGTTCTTGAGATCTTTTGCTGGGGGCCGAGTTCCACGGGCGGATTGACATAATCCCCGCCCACCGGAGGGATTGGGCGACCGTCGAAGGTTTCCACTTGCAGGCCGAACCATTTGTTGTGTCCGCTGTCTGCGAGCAACAGGGGGTTGCCGGAGAGATTGGTGATCGTGATGGTGGCGAGGATCGGCTCATACGAAATAAAGAGCGACCTCTTCATCGAGAGATCCACCTGCACCTGCGCCCGCGCCGTCAGCGCGGCCACAAAGAGGGCCGCAAGGGTGAGTGCTGCAAGCCTCATTTTTTTTCCGGTGCCGTATCGGAGGCCGTGCGGAAGCCCAGGGCGGCATCCCGCTGGAGATCCATCACCGTCACCCGACGCTGCAACAGGGAGGCGTCGGGCCTGAACCAGTTTCCGCCCCGGATGACAGGAACCTTCCCCCCTTCCGGACTGTCCACGATGGTGCCGGTCCATTCCGAGACATTGCCGGAACCCCCAAACATTCCGTAGGGACTTTTGTCCTCCTTCTTGGCATCCACGGGGTTCCAGCGTTTGAAGCCGTCCTTGTCTCCGCCTTTTTTGGGATCGGGATCCAGATCGGCGCCCGTATTGGCCTTGGTCGCATCCTCGGTGTTTCCCCAGGCGTATTTCAGCCCATCGGCACCGCGGGCGGCCTTTTCCCATTCCTTCTCGGTCGGGAGCCGGCGACCTTTCCACTTCGCGTAGGCGTAGGCATCAAACCAATCCACGCTGAAGACCGGAGAGTTCACATCCAGGGCGGCCTCCTTGTATCGGCCCCAGCGCTGGGCGCGTTGATAGTATCCGGGGAATGGGGGGGTGAGTTCTTTTTTGTCCGCCCATTCGTCAGGCACATGGCTTTTGCCCTTGGGTTGATCGGGGTGTTCGTATTGGGCGATTTTGTCGGGATTTTTTTCTATGAAATCGAGGAACTTGGCATATTGGCCGATCGTGACCTCGTATTGATCAATATAGAACGTCGGGAGGTCCTCCTTTTTTCCGTCCTGGTAGGTAAAAGGTCCGCCGGGGACTTCCACCATGGACTCAAGATTTCTGACTGTCCCGCTCTTGGGGCGGAGGAAATTGAAGTAGATCGCGCCGAGGGCCACCGCGAGCAGGCCGAGTGAGACGAGGGTGTTGATGAGCATGCCCCGTTTTTGGCGTTTTTTGGATTCCTCCACGATGCGAATGGCGGCGCGTTCCTGGGCATCGAGTTTGTAGGCGTCGGCGATGACGACCTTCGGTTGGTAGGAGGTGAGGGTTTGCAGGAAGGCGGCCCATGAAGGGGGGGGGCTTTCGACGAGCTGCCTGGCCAGATCCCGCGCCTTGTCGGCACCCGACGCCGGCAGAACGCCGAGGAGGATTTCTCCGACCCGGGCCATTTCGGTCGGCAAATCAAAAGGCTGTGCGGGAGGGTTCGCCGCGATATTCGCAAAACGCACACGGTTTGCCGGGCCGATCAGGAGCGCATTTTCCGTCAACAGATCGTGTCCGATTTTTTCGCGGGCAAAGTAATCGAGGGCCTCCCCCGCCGCCTTGAGAGCCGCCAGGGCGGTTGTCTCATCCAGCGTTGCGCCGGATTCCCGGAGTTGTCCCAATGACCGGCTGGGCACGTATTCGCAGGAGTAGAAATAGACCCCCTCGCTGTCTCCCGCCTCATAGACGCTGATGATGACGGGGTTCGTGGCTTTTGCCTTGGCGCTGGCATTTGAAAGAAATCGGTGAATGGCAGCCTTGTCGGCGGCAAGCGAGGGATCGAGGGCATAGAAGCGGACCAATCTCTCGATATTTGTCTGACGGGCTCTGTAAATCGGTCCCATCGGACCTTTTCCGATTCGCGCCTCGACCCGATAGGTGGAAATTGTTTGTCCGACCAAATGATCCGGCGGCAACTCCACCTCTCCACCGAGGGCAGGTGCTGAAGCCGCCGGAGTGGAACGAGCTTTGACAGGTGCTGTGGGCTTGGGAGCGGCTACGCGGGCAACAGTTGTTCCTGCGGGAACGGATAAAGGCTGAGCATCGCTCTTCACGGCCGGCTTGGGTGCGCGTGCGGCGGCAACGGGTGCGGCGGCAACGGGTGCGGCGGCAACGGGTGTGGCGGCGACGGGTGCGGCAGCGACGCGTGCGGCGGCAACGGGTGTGGCGGCAACGGGTGCGGCAGCGACGCGTGCGGCGGCGACGGGTGCGGCGGCGACGGGTGTGGCGGCAACGGGTGTGGCGGCGACGGGTGTGGCGGCGACGGGTGTGGCGGCGACGGGTGTGGCGGCGACGGGTGTG
>JACSRU010000117.1 GCA_014879575.1 Chthoniobacterales bacterium
GGAGCAGACATGTTCTCTGTGTTCAAAACCTGCTTTACTGCCTTGGGTTTCTTCATAAGACATAAGAGTGATTTTGCGCGTTTCCTGAAAATCCTTAATAGTTTTACTATTTATGTCTTTGATTTTTATCGTAAGCGAATAATCAGCAACATAGCGTGAGCCCCTTTTATCGAATTGAAGCATCTGATAGGGGATCAGGGCTATCACGTCAACAATATTTCCTGTGTCTCGCCTAAAGCACAATGCATCCATTGCCAATGTTGAAATTTGCGATTGTGCCAATAAGGGAGTATTGAGAGCCAGAGTGACAATTAAAACGATAGCAAAGAATAATTTGTTCATAATCATAGGGATGTGATTTGGAGATTATCTGTCCATTGTGTAATGATGCCGCCGCCTACTACATCGTTTCCTTCATACATCACGACCGATTGACCCGGTGTAATCGCTTTGCGTGGCTCATAAAACTCTATGTGTAATTTCTTATCTTCATCAACAAAGCAAAGTGCCGGTGCGCCTTCATCTTTATAGCGTATTTTGACCATAAATTCTCGTTTCTCGCCTAATTCGGCATATTTTATCAAATTCACATTGTCAGCGATAAGCCCTTGATGTAATAATTTTTCGTCAGTGCCAACCTCGACGATATTCTGTTCAGCAAGTACATTCAGCACATATAAAGGTTCACTGTGTGCAATGCCAAGACCGCGTCTTTGACCAACGGTATAAAAAGGATAACCGTGATGTGTGCCGATTTGCTTGCCATCCAACATTATTGCACCGTCAGCGACTTTCTCTTCCAAATTAGGCACCATGTCCCGCAAAAAACGATTATAATCATTGTCGGGAATAAAACATATCTCATACGATTCCGGTTTTGATGCAATGCCCAAACCCAAACGACTTGCTTCTTCTCTTGAACGATTTTTTGAAAATCCCGATAATGGAAACATGGTACGAGCCAAAGAATCCTGACTCACTGCCCACAGAGCATACGTCTGATCTTTCGGATTATGTTCATCACGCGACAAGATATATCTACCCGTTATCTCATCACGTCGGATATTCGCATAATGCCCCGTTGCAATCCATTGTGCCCCCAATGAATCCGCTTTTCTGTCCATTTCGCCCCATTTTATCGTCTTATTGCATTGAACACAAGGATTCGGTGTATTGCCATCCAAATAGTCACGCACAAAGTAATCAATAACATTCTTCTTAAATACTTCTGAAAAATCAACAACATAATGCGGAATACCCAATTGCTGCGCTATACGACGCGCATCATGGACCTCATGACTCCAGTCGGAAAAGGTCAACGCGGACTCATTGTGGCTCCTCCCCGCACCGGGAAAACCACGCTCCTCCAGCACATCGCCGACGCTGTGGTGAAGAACCACCCCGAGATGAAGCTCATCATCCTCCTCGTGGACGAACGTCCCGAGGAAGTCACTGAAATCCGACGGACCGTGCCCTCCGCAGAGCTCATGGCCAGTTCGAATGATAGTGACATCAAGACCCACACCCGCATTGCCCAACTGGCCATCGAACGCGCCAAGCGCCTCGTCGAAATGGGCAAGGATGTCTTTGTCCTCATGGATTCGCTCACCCGCATCGGCCGCGCATTTAACAACGCGCAGGGCGGCGGCGGACGCACCATGTCCGGCGGCGTGGATGCCCGCGCTTTGGAAATCCCCCGCAAACTTTTTGCGGCGGCACGGAATACCGAAGAAGCCGGTTCGCTCACCATCATGGCCACCGCGCTCATTGAGACGAACAGCCGCATGGACGAGCTGATTTTTCAGGAATTCAAAGGTACGGGAAACATGGAACTCGTTCTCGACCGCAAGATCAGCGACCAGCGGATCTATCCCGCCGTGGACATCTTTCTTTCGGGCACCCGCCGGGAGGAACTGCTCATTTCCGAGATGGATTTGCACAAGATCAATGTGATCCGGCGCGGCCTCGCGGGCCACAAGCCAATCGAGGCGATCGAGCGGCTCCTCTTCTTCATCCGAAAATATCCGACCAACACCGAAATGCTTAAAGGCCTTCCCGGCTAAGAGACCCCGTCTGCGAACGACCCGTGCGTCCCGACTTCGCATCTTGTCCGGAATAATGCCTCCTGGTTGCGGTCGTTTCCCCAATCCGCTTCCCCGCAATTTCGCTTCAGACTCCGCTTCATGTCGTTCCGCTTCGTTCGCGAGTTTTTGAAGTCCCCCGGAACAGTGGGTGCCGTCTGGCCCTCCTCACCGGCCCTTGCCACCACGATGGTGCGCGCCGCGCGCGTGCAATCTGCGGACTTTGTGCTCGAAATCGGACCAGGCAACGGCGCCTTCACGGGGCCGATCCTCGAGAATCTCCGTCCGGAGGCCCGCTTTCTTGCCGTCGAAAAATGTCCTCTGCTGGCCGAAACGGTTTCAGAAAAATTCCCTGGGGCTCGGATTGTTGTCGGATGCGCCACCCAATTGACCGCCCATTTGAAAGATCAGGGCAATCCGGACTCCATCGTTTCGGGACTCCCCTGGGCGGCGTTCGGCGATTCCCTCCAGGATTCCATTCTCAAGCAAATCACATCCTCCCTCGCCGGCCACGGGGTCTTTGCAAGTTTTGCCTATTTCGGACCCCACCGCCTGCGGGCCGGTCGCGCCTTCCGTCGAAAACTGGACGCTCACTTCCGTGAGGTGGAAACGACTCCCGTGGTCTTTGCAAATCTTCCTCCCGCCTTTGTCTATTTCTGTACCAACACGATACAAGTTGACCGTTAGGAATGCCGGACCATTGTATGAACGATAAGGATATTTTCTTGCCCAGCAAGCCATCCCAATGCTAACTGGAGTTTCCATTATGAACTTATCACATATCACCAGCCACTCATTGAAGCGCGTTCTCAGCCTTACGGAACGGAAGGACGAACTCGTCCAGCTTGTGTCCGAGATCGAAACGGAAATCACAAAGCTCCTCTCCGGCTTTGTCGGTGCCGTTTCTCCAAAACAAGGCACTCCCACCAAGGACACCCCCAGGAAGAAAACCCGCAAGGCCCGCAGGGGGAAATCGGGGAATTTGACGAGCAAGATTGTTGCCGTATTGGAGAATGCCGGCCCCGACGGCATGCGGGTCAAGGATATCGCCGCCGCCGTCGGCTCCCCTGCCCCCAATGTTTCCGTCTGGATCAGCACAACCGGCAAGAAATTCGTCGTGCGGGTGGAACCCGGGATTTATGCAATCAAGGGTGCGCAACCCGCCGCTGAAAAGCCCGCCACGACAACGAAAAAAACAACAAGAAAATCAAAAACCACCGACGGCAAGCGGTCGAACAAATTCAACCCCTCGAAGTCGAAGGGAATCTAAGCCATGCCGATTTCTTTTCAAAGGGAACTCCAGATGGCGAGGGATATCGTGGAAAGTGCCCGTGAGTTGTTTTCCGCCACAGCCGATTCCGCCGAGGAGAAAGTCCGTCAGGCACGCCTGCGCCTTGGCTCGGCAGTTGACAGCAGCCGGGAAGTCATTGACAGAATTTCAAGTCGGACCTCATCCGCAGCAAAGGCGGCGGATGAACAACTCCGAGAACACCCTTATGTGCCGGTTCTGATTGCTGTCGGGTTGGGGGCATTGCTCGCAATCGTTCTGCTCAAAGGCAGACCACCAAGAGACTAGTTCGCCGCCTGAGGATGACAGAAGGTTCGTATTTCGGCCTGCGCGGAGACTAAGCCGCACAGTCTTTTGCCATCCATCGTCAGAAGAATGGCTGGAGGGGGCACCGTGCAAGCCGGAAGAAATTCCCCGGTGACATCCGGTCTCTGCCGGTGCTTGCTTCACTGATTCCCGGCATGCTAGCAATGCGCCATGCTCAATCGGATTGACTCCAAGTTTCAAGAACTCCGCGCCGCCGGGCGGACGGGATTCATTGTTTACATCACTTCCGGAGATCCCACTCCGGATCAAACCGTGCGTCTGGCATTGGCCATGGAATCCGTCGGGGTGGACATCCTGGAGTTGGGGATTCCGTTTTCGGACCCCTTGGCGGACGGAGCGACGATCCAGGCGGCAGCCGGGCGGGCAATCACGGGAGGCACCAATGTGGCCGCGGTCCTGGAAATGATTCGTCAGATCCGGAGCGCATCCCAGATTCCCATCGTTCTCTTTACCTATCTCAATCCGATCTACATTTACGGGTATGAGCGCTTCCTTCGGGATGCCGTGGCGGCGGGTGCTGATGGCTTGCTGGTTTTGGATCTCCCGCCCGAAGAGATTGTCAAAAACTCGGAGTTTGTGGACAGCAAGGGTCTTCTTCCGATTCGCCTGATCGCCCCCACAACCCCGCCGGATCGCATGGAGCAAATTGCCCGTTCGGCGGAGGGGTTCATCTACTACGTTTCACGCGAAGGGGTCACTGGTGAGCAAACATCGCTTTCGCAAAGCATTTCCTCCCAAGTCGCCGAAATCCGCAAACACACCACCCTTCCGATCGCCGTGGGATTTGGCATCTCCACCCCGGATCATGTCCGCGAAGTCGCCCCACAGGCGGATGCCGTCGTCGTCGGAAGCGCGATTGTGAGGAAGATTGCCGAGGCGGGAGACACTCCCGATCTCGCCGCCCGGATCTCCACCTTTGTCCGTCCGCTTGTGGATGCGGGGAAAAATTCGGCCAACGGATAAGCGAAAAATTACGGCCGGCCGTTCGACGGGGCATTTTCCTCCGCCTTCTGAAAGGAAATATCCAATCCGAATGCGTGTCGAAAGTCCGGATTGTCCAATACCTCCCGGGGTGACCCGACGCAAACCACGCGGCGGTTGAGGAAAACGATGCGGTCGGAGACCTGGGCGATCCCCGCCAGGTCGTGCGAAACCATCAGAACCGACAAATCAAACTGGTGGCGGAGTTCCGATACGATCCGGTAGAATAGTTCGCGGCCGGGCAAATCAATCCCCGACACCGGTTCATCGAGAAGCAGAAGATTGGGAAGCGGCGTCAGGGAGAGCGCCAGCAGGACCCGTTGGAGTTCCCCCCCGGAGAGCCGCCCCAGCCTGCGATCCAAAAGATCCTCCGCCTTCACGCTCGCCAATGCCGCCCGGGCCACTTGCCGCACACCGGGTCTGCCTCCGAGTGCCACGGGGAATCGGGTGAGCGACGTGGCAAAAAGATCGCTGACGCTAAACGGAGAGAAACGGTCGAAGTCCAGGGACTGCGGCACGTAGCCGATCACTGGCGACTCTTCGCGATCCGGCCCGAAAACCGGATGAAAGTGAATGCGGCCCGCATGGGGCACCTCTCCAAGCAGGGCACGGAGGAGTGTGGATTTTCCCGCGCCATTTGGTCCGACAATCGTGGTCAGCTCCCCGCAATGCAGATGCAGGGAGACGTCCTCGATGATCGGATGCCGATCGAGTGTGACACTGATCCTGTCAATGTGTGTGCAGCACTCCCCGCACTGGTGAGGGGCAATTCCTTTATGGTGATCGGAAGACACGGGCCTACTCAGACAGAGCCTTGCGGAGCACGTCGAGATTTTTCCGCATGGCGACGAGGTAGGCATCGCGGGCGGCGGAGGGTTCGCGCGGACCCGTGACAACGGGATCCAGGAGGCTCACGACCACACCGGTTTCGCGCTCAATGACCCTGGCACTCTTCGCGGGATATTGCGGTTCGGCAAAGAGAGCGGGCACCTTCCGCTGCCGGACGAGGTCAATGGTTTCGGCCATCTCCCTGGCTGTGGACTCCGAGCCCGGCTCCCGCTCGATCACCCCGACGATATTTAAGCCGAACTCCTGGGCAAAATAGGGAAAGGCTTCATGGAACGTGATGATGTCGCGGTTTTTCACCCCATCCAACGCCGCATGCATGTCGGCCCGGAGGGCCTCCAACTTTTTCACATAGGCGTCGGCATTTTTCCTGTAATGTTCGGCCCGCGCGGGATCGGCCGCCTCCAGCTCTCTTGCGATATTTTTCACCTGCTGGATCGCGCCGGAGAGACCGACCCAGACATGCGGATTATCACCGGAAATCTGCGGGATTCCCTTTCCGGCCTCAATGATCCTGAGTACGGGGGACTGCTTCACGGCTTTGTCAACGAACGTCTCCATACCGGCTCCGTTCGTCACAAGGATGTCGGCCCCCGCCAGTTTTTTCATGTCACCTGCCGTAAGCGCGTAATCATGCAGGCACCCGACAAAGGGTTCCGTGAGACAGGTGACCTTCACGCCCGGAGTGTCGCCAACCACGTTCAGCGCACTCACATACATCGGATAAAACGAGGCAAGAATTTCCAGCGACTGCGCGCCTGTCGGGAAAAAACCCAGGAGAAAAATCGCGCAGAGGCTCCTTGCGCTCTTCCAACTCCGCCCCGATCTTCCGTCTCCTCTTCCCGAAACAGAAGCGATCCGGTCCAAACAGCCTCCCTTGAGAGGATTCCCGCCCTGAAGCAATGCCGGGAACCCATTGAGCAACCACGCTCCGCACATGTGACGGCAGAAGGATTTTCGAAAGAATCTCATAAAATACCCGGGCATTATCCTTTGAGTCTTAATAAGAGTCAAAAATTTCAATCCGGGATCATGTTGTTCCTCCTGCCTGGCTCCTGCGAATCCCGCGCTCCGGGAGCAACGAGCGCCTCCAAGTGGCAGAGATCACTCTGCCAAGGAGCCGACTTTCACAAGCTGCCCCCCGTCCCTTCCCCGCGAAAGGAACACCCACTCAGCGGGCGATTGAGGGATTCCAACGATTGATGTGATTGTCCGGATTGAAAATTTCCTCCAGCGCATGCACGGCCACGTGACCATCCGCAAAAAGGTAGTTCGATTTTTTGGAATGGCGCTCTGCGTCAACCACCTGTCGGGCGGCACTCTTCCCGGACCATTGATGGCACATAAAGTGGTCGGCATATGGGATCGGACGCGTCTCGGCAAGCAGTGTGGTTTTTGAGGGATGCGGCACCTGGAGCAAGCGACGCCAGGTCGCGGGACTGCCCTCGTAGTCATCCCCATCCGGTGTCAGCTCGTAAAAGACATTCAAGCCATAGCTGAACAGGCTGGGATCCGTCGCCGGGTCGGCCGGACAGCGAAAATACCGGTTGAACACGAGTTTCCATTCTTCAGGGGTTGTCGCAGAGGGGGCACCGAGATACGGGGCGACGGAGGCCGACCATCCCGACTCACGATGAGCTCCCGCACTGTGAAAACTGCGCGGAAATTCCCCCTCATGATCCTGCGCATACAATTGAAAGCCCATGCCGATTGCCTTGAGCTTGCCCACGCAGGCGACAGCACGCGTCTGCTCCCGGGCCCGGTTCCAGCCCGGAACCACCAGGGACGCCAGAATGGCGACGATGGCCGATACGGACAAAATTTCCGCCATGGTGAAAGCCCGCGCGTCAGTGCGCGGTGAGCGACGCGGATTATCCATGATGCGGGCCCCGGGACGATCTTCCACGGATGGCAACCACCGCGAGGAGGCCCGCGCCAAGCAACGCGAGGCTGGAAGGCTCGGGGATAACCGTCCACGAATAATTCACCGTGGCGGCTGTAAAGTTGGTATCCTTGGTGGCGGCGAGGGCCGCAGCATCGTATTGGGCATAACCTGTCCCGCCCGTAAAGACTTCGTTCGCGATGAACACCTCGAATGTCGCCGTGTAGGTTCCGGCAAGCTCCGTGGAGGGCAGCGTAAAGTAGCTATGCCACATCGAACCATTCCAGAGCACCTGGGAGCCGACGCTCGAGAAGATCTGATCCCACCGGTTTTGGGAATTCACGTAGTTGTAGGATTCCATTGACGAGGACGAGACGGAAGTCAGCTTGATACCAAGCGATTTTCCGGTCGGCAGGTTCGCCTGTCCCATCATTGGCATCGCCATGAACGTGAAACCATACTGGTTGTTGAAGCGGTCTCCATTGCCGGCGTTGGCAAGGGGGGTTCCTCCAACTCCCACCGGGGAGCCGATATCATTCCGCCAGCCGGCCGTATCGGCAAACCAACTCCCCGGACTCCACTCCTCCAGGGTGGAGAGGATTGGCGTGGCGCCCGGATTAAAGCTGATCGAGAGCGTGCCGGTCGTCGGATTCATGTTGTCGTCCGCGTTCGTGATTGTGACCATCGGCATTTTCATTCCGCCCTGATCGTCAGGACCGGGGACGGCCGAAATCTGTCCGGCTTGTGTGGAAACTGCGCCCAGCCACATGGCTGCGGCAACAAAGAGAGAAAGTGATTTTTTCATAGAGTGTATTCGATTGGCTTCATGCGCTGAAGAGACCCCGGGCGTTGCCGGGTTGGTGGGATGTCCCCTCGGAGATTCCCGAAGCACGGTCCGAAATTCGGACAGGAATCTCCGCGCGATGGCGTGAGGCCGGAACTCAGGATCCGGCTTGGAGAATATCCAGGAGCGGAATGCCCCTGCGATGTGTTAGGCCGCTATGGGAACCGGCGCGGGAGGTGGCAGGGACCGCGTGGCGGCCACCACATCAATACCAGGCGGATAAGAAAAATCGGCTCGCCCCGGTCGGGGAGCCTCCGCCTTGGCACAACCAAAAAATTTGTCAAATTTCATGTCCGACGTGAGCGTCGCCGGCAAACGCGATTCCTTTTCCTTGGCGGACTCGATTTTCCGGCACATTTTGCACGGCGCCTTCCCGCTGAACGTCTTTTCCAGCGCCACAACCAACGGGGTGTCCTTCGAGTATTTGATCACCATGCCCGTCCAGGCCACCGTCTGCAGGACAGCCCAATGCCCGCCAGCAATGGAAAACATTGCCAGAAAAAGCAGCGGATATCCGGTCAGTCGAAACATCGGGAAAAATCCATGCCGATTTTCATGCGCCTCGTCAACACTTCTCAGAAAGTATTTCGCGGCCGTCGGATCACGGCTTCAATTCCTCGCCGGTCAGGGCGTTTGTGATGAGAAATTTTTCCTGGTGAAACGTGGGGTCGGCGCGGAAGGAAAGCCGTCCGGCATATCGCCGCTCAATTTCGATGAGGTGGTCTTCGTCCGCCGTCCGCAGTCGGTTAAGGAGATCGGGATGCACGGTGATTTTGATTTCGTGAATCGTATCCTGATGCTTGCGCATGACCGAGTGGAGGACGCGCTGGAGCTCGACGCTCATGGTCATCGGGCTCTTGATGTGTCCCTTCCCATGACAATGCGGACACGGCACAAAGACGGCACTCGAGAGGCTCTCGTTGGCGCGCTGCCGGGTCATTTCCATCAATCCAAGCTGCGAGATCGGCAGGACATGCGTGCGGGCCTTGTCGCGCTTGAGATGTTCCCTGATGCGCTGATAAACCGCCTGCTGGTCCTTGCGGCTCTTCATGTCGATGAAATCCGCGACAATCAATCCCCCGATATTGCGCAGGCGCAACTGGCGGGCAATTTCATCCGCCGCCTCCAGATTGGTCTGAAGAAGCGTTTTTTCCATGTCCCGAACACCCTTGTTGCGCCCGGTGTTGACATCCACGGCGATCATCGCCTCCGTCTCGTCAATGACAATATAGCCCCCGCAGGGCAGCCAGACCTGACGGTGGAATGCCGCGTCGATCTGGGCCTGCACGCCAAAACAATCGAAAATCGGCTGGGCCCCGCTGTAGTGTTGGATGGATTTTTTGGCGCGTTTGGAAACCTGTCCGACGAGGCCCTGCATGCGTTCCGCGGCCTTGGCATCGTCCACGATCACGGCATCCACCTCGTCGGTGAGAAAATCCCGCACCGTGCGGTCAATGAGATCGGGCTCCTCAAACAGGCAGGCGGGCGCTTTTTTCTCCTCGAGTCCGGTCTGGATCGAGGCCCATTGTTCGAGAAGAATACTCAGATCCCGAACAAAATACCTCGCCCGCTGGCCGGCACCGACCGTGCGCATGATCACTCCCATGCCTTCCGGCACCTCGAGTTCGCGAAGAATCTTGCGGAGGCGTTCCCGTTCCTTCGGATCGTCGATCTTGCGCGAAATGCCGAACTGGTCGTTAAACGGCATCAGAACTAGGTACCTGCCGGCCAAGCTGATGTCCGTCGTGATGCGGGGCCCCTTGTTGCTAATGGGACCTTTTTTGACCTGGACAAGAATGTCCGATCCCACGGGATAGATATTCGGAACGTCCTTGTGCGTAATGCGCGGCGCCTTTTTCTTCTTGCCCTCCCCTCCCCGGTTGATGGTTTCGATCCCGCTGTCGAGGGCCGCCGGGATGGCGTCCCAAAACTGAAGAAACGCATTTTTCTCAAAGCCGATGTCCACAAACATCGCCTTGATGCCGGATTCAATGTTCCGAACGCGCCCCTTGTAGATGCCGCCGACAATATTGCGGTCGGTTTCCCGCTCGATCGTATATTCCTCGAGCCGGTTGTTCTCGAGGAGTGCCACCCGTTTCTCGAGGCGCTCGCAGCTCACGATCAGCTTGATCCCCGTCGATTTTTTCCGGAGTCCCAAAATTCTTTTTACGGTGTCTATCATTTGAAGGTTTTCTGTTATTGGCGTGCCGGGCGCGCCATGATGAGGTTGTTCACCGGCGGTTTTGCGGAGGAGGTTTCTGCGAACGGTTTCCCCCGTCGCTTTTCTCCTTTTTTCCACCGAGGAAATTGAAAAATTTCTGGAGGGCATTTGGTTTGCGCTCCTGATTTTTGACGCGACCGCGCTCATCGGCCTCCTGGCGGACGTTTGGCTGGGCGGCGGGTTGGATTTCCTGGGCTGTCGCGGTGGCATCCGATGCGCTCCCGACCTCTCCGTCGTCACCCACGGTGGTTGCCGCCGGGATCTCGCGTCCAAAATCAATGCTCTCCACGAAAAGAAAATTGCCCTTGGCCGGTTCCAGAGCGGCCAATTGGGGAGTCTCTCCGCCATTTTCCATATTCAGGATATCTTCGAGAATTTTTGCCGCAATTGGCGCGGAGACTCCGCCGCCGGACTTGGCACCCTGGACAAATGTCACCACCACATATCTCGGATTTTCATATGGAGCGAAAGAGATGAACCAGGTGTGATTATCCTTCACTCCGGAGCGAGTGAACTGCGCCGTGCCTGTCTTTCCCGCCACTTCGAAGTCCTTGATTCTCGCGCGTCCGGCCGTTCCGCCGCCTTCATTCACCACCTTCCACATCCCGCGGCGCACCTTTTCCACCTGTTCGGCGGTGAGTCCGGCATCGGTGAGCAGGTTGCTCCGGACGCGGGCCGGAGTCTGCGCGACGACCGTCCCGTCCTGGGCCAGAATTCGATCAACCAGACGGGGATAGTAAACGGTGCCGCCATTTGCAACCGCCGCAGCGACCATTGCCATCTGCAGCGGCGTGGCAAGCACATCGCCCTGTCCAATGGACGTATTGGCGGTAAGCCCGGAGGTCCACCGGGCCCGGGGGTTGATGCTCGCCAGCCATTCCTTGCCGGGCAAAACCCCGGGCGCCTCACCGGAAAGTGGAATGCCGGACTTTTGCCCCAGCCCAAGCTGGTGGCCGACCTCATCAATCTGCTCGATGCTGGCCGCATTTCCATATTGGTAGAAAAAGGCATTGCAGGAATACTTGATCGCGTCCGAGAGCCCGAGAGTCCCATGAGAACCGCCCTTGTCGGCGATCCAGCATTTCATGTATTTGTCGCCGTAGGTCACCCCCCCCGAACAGGTAAATGTTCGCCCGCCAACCCCGGCCTTGAGTCCGGCAAGCGCAATGGGAATTTTGTAGGTCGAACCGGGCGCATAGGCACTGATCGCCCGGTTGAGAAGCGGATTCGTCTCGTCGTTGATCAGATCTTTCCAATCCAGTGACGGAATGGAGGGGATGAAGACATTGGGATCGTAGGAAGGCACCGAGGCCATCGCCAAAATGTCGCCATTCTGGGGATTCACGACGACCGCCGCCCCACGACCCACCGAACGAAGCGCCTCCTCGGCGAAAAACTGAATTCTGGCATCAATCGTCAGGAACACGTTATTTCCCTGCACCGGCTCCTTGCGATTGACCTCCCCCTCGATCACTCCCTTGACATTGCGCTGGAGAATTCTGGCGCCGGGCTGGCCTTTGAGATAATCGTTCAGATACAACTCGATCTGCGCCTTGCCCTCCATGTCGGGTTCATAGAAATTGAAGTTCTTCAAGTCCGCGAGTTTGTTGAGGTCGTTCGGCATTCCGACGTAGCCAAGAAGATGCGCGGCAAGGGAACCGTAAACATACCAGCGCACCGGCTTGACCGCCACGTTCACGCCCGGCAACCCAAGGTTTTTTTCCGAGAAGATGGCCATCTGATCAAATTCCAGATCCTGCCTGTAGCTGTAAGGCACTTCCTGGTTGGTGCGGTAGTGGATCTGGAGGGCGTTCGCGTTGTAGTCCTCGGCGACACCCAATTCCTCCAACCGGGGAATGACCTCCTCGGAAACAATCTTCACAACATCCGCCTCCTTCAAATCCCGCGGCATGTTATGCACGCGTCCCCGATAGCTGAGCATCGGCAGGGATCCCCGGGATTCCCGGTAGGCCCGGACCATGTCAGGCAGGTAGAAATCCACCTCGAAACTCGCGCGATTCTCAACCAATTTGATTCCGTTTCTGTCCAGGATCTCCCCCCGCACCGCCGGAATTCTGACCGAGACCTGTGAGCGGTTGCCGATGCGCGCCGTGTATTCCGCGCCCCGAGCGATCTGGACATACCAAAGCCGAAAGATCAGGCTCGCGAAACCCAGGAGCATGATCAGGCCAAGGAACAGGATGCGGAGGGTGGCGCGGGAACGTCTCATGTCCTATAGGTCCGCGTGCGCCACGGCTTCTCGGGAATCAGGGTGGCGAATGGTCTGACAATGACGTGAAGCAGCGGGGCAAAGAGTCCGGCCAGCAGGCCCGGCGCAAAAATCCTCCAGAGGACTGCGGGGTCGAAGAAAAAACTCTCCCGTCGCAGGGAAATCATCGCGAACTGCATCAGCAAATACGAAGAGGTGCAAACGATGCTCAGCGGAATCACCGGCCACCAGCGACCACGCAAATAGGAAACCCGAACCCCGTTGGCCATGCATCCGAAAATCACGAAAAAAACAATAGAACAGCCCAAGGCGATTTCAACCTGCCCCGCCACGATGTGGAGATACATGAGATCGGAAAGGAATCCGGTGAAGGCGGCCACCACGAGCATCGCGGGAAAGGGAAGCACCATCGCAGCGTAGCAAAAAATCATTGGCACAAACACCAAACGGGCTCCCTGCAACACATGAATGCCGGGCAGACTCTGCTGGAGCAGAAAGGCGACAAAGACCCCGAGACAGGTGGCGAGCGCACCGATGACCGGTTTCATTTCGCCCCCACGACAACGAACACATCCTCGGTCTGCGAGATGTCCACGGCCGGCTCCACGAGCGCCTGACCGTCCAGGGGACGTGTTCGAAATTCCTTGATCGTGCCGATCAGGATGCCCGACGGAAAAACCCCGTTGCTGATTCCGGCTGTGTAAACTTTTTGTCCTGGTTCCAGGGTCGCATTTTTCGTGAGGAAATTCAGTTGCAGGGTTCCCATCGAGCCGCTTTCCTGCACGCGCATTCCCGAAATAATCCCCTGTTCGCGGGTGCCCTCGACCTTGGCGGCCACCCGGCAGGTTTCATCCGTAATCAGGACGACAATCGCCTCATTCTTGGAGACGGTTGTCGTCTTGCCCACCAGTCCGACATCCGTCAGCACAGGCTGGTCGGCTTCGATCCCATCCTCAAAGCCGCGATTGATTTTCACGGTGTTCCACCAGGTGGAGGCATCGCGGGCGATCACCCGGGCGGCGAGCAGACGGAAGACCGAACGCTCGCGATATTCCAGAGCAAGCCGCAGCCGGTTGTTCTCGGTCTCCAGTTCACGCAGAAGGTTGTTGGTGGTCAAAAGCACCCGGTTGACTTCGACCAGCTTCCGGTTGTCCGCCTCGACCTCATCGAGGGTTTTGAGTCCCTGACCCATCGAGCCGATTTGTTCCTGCACCACCGTCCCGGTCCGCAGGAACGGGGCAAGGAAGGAGAGGAAACTTCCCTGCAGCGACTGTTGCGACGGCGTGGGGAGCACCGAAAGATAGACGGCCAGCACAATCACGGCCAGCAGGAGAGCAATGGAAAGTTTCTTCATGCAGGGGTCCGGGGCGGAAGCCCCGCGCCATTACGGATGCGGACGCTCGGAGGAAACCGCCCGGAGGAATTTGATTTCCGACAGGGCGCGTCCGGTCCCCTCTGCCACGGCACTGAGGGGATCTTCGGCCACATGCACGGGCAGTCCGGTTTCCTCGGCAAGCAGTTTGTCCAATCCCCGCAGGAGAGCGCCCCCGCCGGCAAGCACAAGCCCGCGATCCACCAAATCGGCGGAGAGTTCGGGAGGACATCTTTCCAGGGTGATGCGGACGGAGTCCACGATGGTTGAGAGGGGTTCCAAAAGTGCCTCGCGCACCTCCTGTGAGGAAATGGAAATCGTCTTCGGAAGTCCGGCCACCAGGTCGCGCCCCTTGACCTCCATGGTCACTTCCTTCTCCAGCTTGTAGGCGGAACCAATTTTGATTTTGATTTCCTCGGAGGTGCGTTCGCCGATCATGAGATTGTAGGCGCGCTTCATATAATTTGCGATCGCCTCGTCGAGTTCATCGCCGGCCACGCGCACGCTCCGGCTGAAGACGATGCCGCTCAGCGAAATGAGGGCAACTTCCGTGGTGCCCCCGCCGATGTCGATAATCATGTTGCCTGCGGCGTCCTGAACCGGAAGGCCGACCCCGATCGCGGCCGCCATCGGCTCTTCGATCAGATACACCTCCCGCGCACCGGCGTGGGTGGCGGATTCCTTCACCGCCCGTTTCTCCACTTCGGTGATTCCGCTGGGCACCGCAATGACCACGCGCGGACGAACCATGCGGCGGCGATTGTGAACCTTGCTGATAAAATGCCGGAGCATCGCCTGCGTGATTTCGAAGTCGGCAATCACGCCATCCTTGAGAGGGCGGATCGCCACGATGTTGCCGGGGGTGCGGCCGAGCATGCGCTTGGCCTCGTCCCCGACGGCGAGCACCCGGGTGGTGCCCTGTTGAACGGCTACGACAGACGGCTCGCGCAGCACAATCCCGTGGTCTTTGACATACACGAGCGTGTTTGCGGTCCCCAGGTCGATGCCTATGTCGTTGGAAAAAAATCCCAGTAGGTTGTCAAACATCAGATATGGATTCGAATGAAGGTAAAGTGTTGATTTGGAAGCAGAGTTCCCGCTCCGCCCCCGTCGCCAAGCGGCGGGCAGGACTGCCAGAGGGATCAAATTGGTTTTCCAAAGCCCCTGCGTCAAGGCTATCCTTGCCAATCTTCCGGATTTTTTCCCGCGGGGGGGCGGCAAGGCAGGGGATCAAAGGGCGTCGGTGATGGCGCGCCCCATTTCCCTGGTGCCAACGAGCGTGGTCTCCGGGGTGTGAATGTCCCCTGTCCGCAAGCCGGCGGCAATCACCTTCCCGACCGCTGACTCCACGGCTTCCGCAGCCTCCTTGCGTCCGCAGGACAAACGGAGGAGCATGGCGGCGGACAAAATCTGGGCGATCGGGTTGGCGATGCCCTTGCCCGCGATGTCGGGAGCGGTTCCGCCACTGGGTTCATACATCCCGAACCGGGTGGTTCCACTCGTGGACTCCCCGAGACTCGCGCTCGGCAGCATCCCCAGGGAGCCAACAATCATGGCCATCTCGTCACTCAGAATGTCGCCGAAAAGGTTCTCCGCCAGCACGACGTCGAAGGCTTTCGGGTTCTTGATGAGTTGCATGGCCGCGTTGTCCACATACAGATGATTCAAGGCCACATCCGGGAAATCACGACTGGTCTCCGTGACGACCCGCCGCCAAAGGATGCCGTTTTGCAGGACGTTGGCCTTGTCAATGGAAGTCACACGCCCGCGGCGTGACCGGGCGGCTTCGAACGCGACGTTGGCGATGCGTCGGATCTCACTCTCGCGATAGACCATCGTATCCACGGCGATCTCCTCATCCCCTTCCTTCCGGATGTGTTTTGGTTCTCCAAAATACAATCCGCCGGTCAATTCCCGCACGCACAGCACATCGAATCCCCCCTCGACAATGCGCGGGTGGAGGGGAGAGGCGTGCGTGAGTTCGGGAAGACACACCGCCGGGCGCAGATTGGCAAACAACCCGAAGTGCTTGCGCAGCGGGAGGAGCGCCGCGCGCTCCGGCTGCTCGGCAGGCGGGAGGGACTCCCATTTCGGCCCTCCCACCGAGCCGAACAAAATGGCGTCCGCCTGCTCACAGGCCTTGAGCGTCTCCGCAGGAAGCGCCCTGCCCGCTTCATCAATTGCCGCTCCGCCGACCAGTTGCCGGTCAAAGGTGAGGGAAATCGAAAATTTCTTTGAGACCGCCTCGAGCACATGGATGGCTTCGGTCATCACTTCGGGTCCGATCCCATCGCCAGCGAGAACTGCGATGCGGTGTGTTTTTTCAGAATGCATCGGCACCTTCTAAGCCGGAGCCCATCGCGGAAGCAAGCCTGATGGAGCCCGAACAGATCCGACGGGCAGCAAAAAAATCCTCAAGAAAGGTCTTTACGGTCCTTCCGCCGTTGCAAACAGTGACGGCTCCCATGAGTGAAAAACAAAAGTGCGCAATCTCCCCGCAGCGGGCGGAGGACTTCCCGGAGTGGTATCAACAGATCATCCGCGCGGCGGATTTGGCTGAAAATTCCGAGGTGCGCGGTTGCATGGTTATCAAGCCGTGGGGCTACGCACTCTGGGAAAGAATGCAGGCGGAACTGGACCGGATGTTCAAGGAAACCGGACACAGGAACGCGTATTTCCCGCTTTTCATTCCCCTCAGCTATCTGGAAAAGGAAGCCGCCCATGTCGAGGGCTTCGCGAAGGAATGCGCGGTCGTCACCCATCACCGTTTGGAAGCGAAGGACGGCAAGCTGGTTCCGTCCGGGGAGCTCACCGAGCCGCTGGTGGTGCGTCCGACATCGGAGACGATCATCGGTGCCGCCTACGCGCGCTGGGTGAAGTCCTGGCGCGACCTGCCAATCCTCCTCAACCAGTGGGCGAATGTGGTCCGTTGGGAAATGCGTCCCCGGCTCTTTTTGCGGACGGCGGAATTTCTCTGGCAGGAGGGGCACACCGCGCATGAGACGCGGGAGGAAGCGGAGATCGAGACAATGAAAATGCTGCGGGTGTATGAGACCTTCGCCCGCGATTTTCTCGCGCTTCCGGTGCTCACCGGGGAGAAGAGCGAGAGCGAGCGCTTCCCCGGTGCGCTTCGCACGTATTGCATCGAGGCCATGGTCCAGGATCGGAAAGCCATCCAGGCCGGCACTTCGCACTTCCTCGGACAGAATTTTTCCAAAGCGGCAGGCATCCAGTTCCAGGGCCGCGACGGGAGCCTCCAGCATGCCTGGACGACAAGCTGGGGAGTCAGCACGCGACTCATCGGCACTCTGATCATGGCGCATTCGGACGACGACGGTCTCATGATGCCGCCGCGCATCGCGCACACGCATGTGGTCATCCTCCCGATCACGCCCAAGGAGGACTCCAAAGCCGCCGTCCTGGAGGCCGCCGAGAGCCTCGCGCAGGCCATCCGCGCCACGACATTCCACGGGAGCGCGGTTTCCGTAGAGGTGGACACCCGCGACCTCGGTGGCGGAGTCAAAAGCTGGGAGTATATCAAGAAGGGGGTTCCCATCCGCCTGGAAATCGGTCCGCGCGATCTGGCGCAGGGCACGGCCGCACTCTCGCGCCGGGATCATCCCCACAAGGACAAGGAATTCCTGCCGGTCGCGGACATCCCGTCGCGGATCGCGGGCATTCTGGACGAAATCCAATCCGCACTCCTCGCCCGCGCCACGTCGTTCCGCGACACGCATCTCCGCCGCCTGGACACGAAGGAGGAATTTTACGCGTTCTTTACTCCCGCGAATGCGGAAAAACCCGAGGCTCATGGCGGGTTTGCGTTGACCCACTGGAACGGCAGTGCCGCCGTCGAGGAACAGGTGAAAAACGACCTGAAGGTGACGATTCGTTGCATTCCCTTTGAGGGTTCCGCGGAGCCGGGGGTTTGTCCGTTCTCGGGAGAGCCCAGCCAACAACGGGTCGTCTGGGCAAAATCTTATTGAGGGGGGCTCGCCCCCGCCCCACGTCGCAGGAACAATCCGGGGCGCAGACACAGGGGCGCGAGAAAGAGAAAGCTCGCCACAAGGCACCAGGCCACCCCGGTCGCGCAAACAACACCCAGTCCGTTGAGTGCCGGATTCCGCGCCAGTGTCAATGCGCCGAATCCGGTGATTGTTGTCAGCGCGCTGATGAGCACCGGCTTCATCACGGCGGGCAGGTTGGCCGAGACATCGCCTTCTTCCCGCATGGCAAGAATCAGGTGGACACCGTAATCCACCCCGACGGCCAGGATCAACGGGAAGGCGAGCACGTTGAGGATGTTGAGCGAATGTCCCAAGAACTTCAAGGTGGCGACGGTTCCGCCCAGGGCCAGCAGAAGGGTCGCCACATGCAGGACGAGAATCCGGAGATTCCGGTAAGTAAATAGCAACGTCAACAAAATGACTCCCACCACGGCACCGCCAAAGACCAGCAGTTCGCGAGTGGCCCAGGGGACCATGTCATTAAGCATCTGAGTCCATCCCGTAATCAGGGCCTCCGGCAGGGCGTCGAGAATTGCGCGTTCCAATTCCTGTCTCGCCGCAAAATTTGCGGCTTCCGGCAGCCGCACATAATAAACCACGTCACCGGTCGTTGGCGCCAGCACGCGGTCGAGCGCGAACCACCACGGGGAAAGCGGAGGCAGTTGCTCACTCAGTGGACTCCGCGATTGCAGGTGCCGGAACAGTTGGGTCGCGGGGTCCAGGGAACCCGCACGGAGACCCGTCCCGCAGGTGACGTCATTCACCACTGTTTCGAGACCGTCCCAATCCAGGGATTGGAGACGCGCCAGATTCCTGGACAGTTGTTCGGGATCCGGAACGAGCGCGGAGGGCGTCGAATACTTTTCGATCAGGCCGCGATTTTTGAGCTCTTCCAGTTTGGCGTCCAGGGTCCGCAGGGAGGAGGGGCCAGCCGAGCCCGGCACAATGATCATCACCGGCTCGAAGGTTGCGGGGAAAAGTTCCATGATCCTTGCAAGTGCCTTCGCTGCGGGAATCTGCTTCGGCTCCAGGGAATGGGTGGAGGTGTCGAATCGCAGACTCCTCCAGGGCAGGACCGCCAGGAGAAAAGCACCGGCGAGCAGGAGGCTCCCCAGCCGGAATGTCCACCCGGAATGGAGAATGCGAAGACACAGCGCCAGCACCGGGTCGCCGGATCGCATGGGAATTTCCCGCTCAAACAATGGCATGAAAAAAATCATCCCCAGCGCGCCCGCCAGAACTCCGATCGCGATCAGGATGCCGAGTTGGGCGAAG
Organism: Chthoniobacterales bacterium; assembly: GCA_014879575.1. Taxonomy (GTDB): domain Bacteria; phylum Verrucomicrobiota; class Verrucomicrobiia; order Chthoniobacterales; family Terrimicrobiaceae; genus QYQL01. The sequence continues at coordinate 19,355 of JACSRU010000117.1, forward strand.
CCGGCGGAGCCGCTGAAGACAAGCGAGGCAAAACCCAGGCTGGTCGTGATTCCCACCCAGAATATTCCCGGCAGACCGTGCCTTGTGGAGTCCGCAATCGCCTTTTCGCGCGTCAGCCCCATCGCCCTCGCGCGGACATAGCGTTGGTAGAGCAACAGGCTGAAATCATCCCCCAGGCCCACAAGAATCGAACAAAACCCCATCGCCACAACATTCATCCTGTCGAAAATCATGGACCCGCATGCTAGCGCGATCAGGCAGCTCCAGGCCAGAATGAGCACCGACCCCACAAGAGGGACAAGGGACCGGAAGGAAAACCAGAAGAGCAGCGTGACGACAGCGATCGACACCAGCCCCGTCACCGCAATGTCGCGGTGCATGGACCGGGAAATCTCATCCACATAGGCGGAACGCCCGGTGACAAAAATCCGCGGCGCCCCGGGGCGTCCGGAAAATTCCCCCACAAAAGCCCGCACCTTCCCCATCAGGTTCCGGCAATCTTCGGCGGAAAGATCCGGCAGGTCGGCAATCACCGGAAGGATCCGCGCGCGTCCATCCGGCGTGATCAAATCAAATTGTTCATTGATGGAAAGTTGCCTGGAGAGTTTTTCCGCAACCGGGGCGATCAATCCGGTGGGATCATTCTGGAGTTCGATCCGTGCGAGCGGAGAGCCCGCCAGGGCCTTGGCTACGAGATTTTTCAGGCGGCTCCGGAGGACATTCGGGTCCAGCTTTTCGACCGTTGTGTCGAACTCCGTCTCCTCCTGTCCGAGAATCAACGGTGACGCGAGGGCCGGGAGGGTCTCGCGACCCTTCTGGGATTCCACAGGGGGGGCATCCAGCATTCTGAGCACCCACGGCTGTCGGCCGAGGGCCTCCACAAATTCCTCGGTGATTTCCGGATCCCCTCCCACGGGCGTCTCCACAAGAAAGGCCAGCTCCCTCGCGGAATTAAACCGCGCGTTGTAAATCTTCAACCCCTGCACGGAGGCCTCGTCGGATGGCAGGAGATTGAGAATTTCGGAGTCAAAGGCCTGCCGACTCTGAAAAAGAATTGTCGCGATGACCGCGAGAAGGATCGCCGCGGCAATCAGCGCACCCGGACGCCGGACAGCAAGGGAGGCAAGGCGGGCGGCAAACATCGCGCTGGCAGCAGGCTAGACATTGAAACGAAACTCAATCACGTCGCCATCCTGGACAACATATTCCTTGCCTTCGAGGCGCAGCTTGCCCGCTTCCCGGGCCTTGGCTTCCGAACCGAGAGCCATCAGGTCGTCGAAGGCGATGATCTGGGCGGCGATGAATCCGCGCTCGAAATCACTGTGGATGACGCCGGCGGCCGCAGGGGCCTTGTCGCCTGCGCGGATCGTCCACGCCCGGGTTTCCTTCGGCCCGGTGGTCAGGTAGGTCCGCAGCCCGAGCAGATGATACGCCGCCCGAATGAGCTGACTCACTCCGCTATCGGCCACGCCAAGACCGGCCAAAAATTCCCGGGCCTCCTCGGGCGGCAGATCCGCCAGCTCGCTCTCAATCTGGGCACTGATGATGACGGCCTCGCTGCCGAGGTGGGCGGACGCATATTCGCGCACCGCCTGAACGTATCCCGCCGCCGATGAGCCGCCTGCCAGATCGTTCTCTCCGACATTGCAGGCGAAAAGTGTCGGCTTCGAGGAGAGAAGGAAAAATCCCTTGAGCAGGATTTTTTCCTCGGGGGTGAGTTCGGCCGTCAACGCGGGGCGCCCGGCGTCGAGATGGGGCAAAAGTTTTTCGGCGAGCGCCATCTCGGCCTTGGCGTCCTTGTCCCCGGCGCGGGCTCCCTTCTGCGAGCGTTCGATCCGCTTTTTTACGGAGGCCAGGTCGGCAAGGATGAGTTCCGTATTGATGATCTCGATGTCGCGAATCGGATCCACCGAACCGGTCACGTGGTGGATGTCCTCGCTCTCGAAACATCGCACCACCTGAATGATCGCATCCACTTCGCGGATGTGGCTCAGGAATTGGTTTCCCAGCCCCTCCCCCTCGCTGGCACCGGCCACCAGGCCCGCAATATCGACGAACTCGATGGCCGCCGGAAGAATTTTTTCCGACTTGGAAATGACCGCCAGCTTGTCCAGCCGGTCATCCGGCACGCTGACGATTCCGACATTCGGTTCGATGGTGCAAAAGGGAAAGTTCGCCGCCTGCGCCTTGCGGGTGCGGGTGACGGCATTGAAGAGTGTGGACTTGCCGACATTGGGCAGCCCGACGATTCCGGCTCTGAGCATAGGCGGCAGAACCTACATCGCCGGAACGCGGGCAGGAAGGAAGAAAATCCGATGGGGCAACATTAACTGCGGAGGGAAGTGGTGGAACATCACCTGTCACTCGCGCCGGTGCATTCGATAAGCCAGTGGAGAGAGACCGGTTTTTTGTTTGAACTGGCGGCTGAAAAAATACACGTCGGCATACCCGAGGTGATCGGCGATCTCGGTGACGCTCATGGCGGTTTCGCGGAGGAAATGCCGGGCGCGGTCCAGGCGGGAACGAATGAGAAATTCTTTGGGACTCTGGCCCGTAATCCGGCGGAAGACCCGGCTGAAATGGCCCATCCCGAGTCCGGCCTGCTTTGCGAGATCCGTCACGGTTGGCAGATCCGAAGCGTCTGATGCGAGGCGCGCCGTGAGTTCCGCGATCCGGCGTTCGTGCCGGGAAGGAATCCGCTCCGGCGACCGCTCATCAAGACTGGGACATTTCAACACGTCGGCGAGCACCCCCTTGAGAAGTGCTGCGGCGGTCGCCGGATCGCCTGCTGCGAGTTGCACAATTCGGCGCGTCACGGCGTCCCAATACCCCACATCCGTCAAATCAAAGAATTCCGGCCAGTCCGCAAAAATCCTGCCCGGCACCCGCCTCCCTCCCCGCAGCACGTCAAAGTGCAGATACACAATGCCCAACGGCGCGGAGTCGTCCTGCCCGGCGTCGTAGATCCCCCCCGGACGCATCAGCGCGCAGAAACCTGGCCGGAGGGCGAATTCCCGTGTCCGTGTGCGCATCCACCCACGTCCCCGCCAGACAAACCAAAGCTCGAGATCGCGCAGCATCAGGGAATTTTCCCGCGTGCGCGTCCATCCGACACCGCAGGGGATCCGCCCGCAGGGGGCGTTGAGTTGGAGATCCAGGGAAATCATAAAAACACAAAAGAATGTTTTCTGAATCCATTCCTGACAGCAAGGGGAATCCGTAAGGTGTTGATTAAAGACAAACCTCATGAATTCCTCTCCTGTTCCCGGAAATTCCCTCGCCGTCCACTCCCTGGAGGCCGATTTTGTCGTGGTCGGCGGCGGCATGGCCGGGGTCTGCGCGGCACTGGCGGCCGCGCGCAACGGCTGCCGCACGGTGTTGGTGCAGGACCGCTCTGTTCTTGGCGGCAATGCCTCCAGCGAGATCAAAATGCACATCGTCGGGGCGGACTGTCATGGCTCGCGTCCCGGTGCGCGGGAATCGGGAATCATTGAGGAATTGCGTCTCGAGGATGCCGTGCGCAATGCGACCCGCTGCTATCCCCAATGGGATCTTCTGCTCTACGAAAAAGTGAAGGCCGAGTCGCTGATCACGCTTCTGCTGGACACCACATTCCTGAGTTGCACGCAGGATGCGGAGACCGCCGCGATCCGCGGCGTCACGGTGCTGCGCAATTCCACGGATGATGTCTTTGAAATCCAGGCCGCCTTTTTCGCCGATTGCTCCGGAGACAGCCGGTTGGGAGCGGAGGCCGGAGCGGATTTCCGCATGGGTCGGGAGGGGGCGACAGAATACGGAGAGTCGCTGGCCCCCGAGCAGGCCGACCGCCAGACGCTTGGCAGTTCGATCCTCCTCACCGGCAAGTGCCACGACACTCCGCAGCCTTTCCCCAGCCCATCTTGGGCGCGAAATTTCACGAAGGCTGATTTGAATCACCGCCCGATCCACAGCTACGAATACGGCTACTGGTGGTTCGAGTGGGGTGGCCAGCTCGACACGATCAAGGACAACGAGGCGATCCGACACGAACTCCTGCGCATCGCTCTGGGCATCTGGGACTACGTGAAAAATTCCGGCAACCATCCGGATTCCGCGAATTGGACACTCGACTGGGTCGGCGCGATTCCCGGCAAGCGTGAGTCACGCCGCCTGCTGGGTCCGCATGTGCTCACGCAGTCCGACGTCCAGGCGGGTCGTCTTTTTCCGGATGCCGTCGCTTATGGCGGCTGGGCAATCGATCTCCATCCGCCCTCCGGCGTGGATGCCCGCGACGAACCGCCCTTCACGCCAACCCACCTCGCCCAGCTTTACACGATTCCGCTACGCTCCCTTGTTTCGCGCAATGTGCCGAACCTGCTCTTCGCCGGACGCAACCTGAGTGCTTCCCACGTGGCCTTTGCCAGCACCCGGGTGATGGCCACATGCGCCGCAGCCGGACAGGCCGTCGGAACCGCTGTCGCGATCGCCAGGGACAATGCCGCCACGCTGTCCGAACTCACCACAGGACCGCTGCTTGAGCGCCTCCAGCAAACCCTGATCAAAGACGACGCCTTCCTCCCAACGCGGAGGAACACCGATCCCGCCGATCTGGCCCGTTCAGCCCGCACGATCACCGCATCGTCCGAATGCAACGACAGCCCGGCTTCCGCAGTGCTGGACGGCATCACGCGCTCGCTCGCCTTTGATCGGCTCGGTCCATGGGCCGACCACCAGACCCACCGTTGGGAATCCCTGGAACTCCCCGCGTGGATCGCCCTCGCCCTTCCGGAAGGCGCGCAGGTGCGGGAAATCCACCTCACTTTCGACACGGGTTTCGAGCGCGAGTTGATCCTCTCGGCCAGCGACCACCTGACAAAGAGCGTGATCCGCGGACCCCAGCCGGAAACTGTCAAGCACTACCGCATCCTGCTCGACGACCAAGTCGTCGTGGAGGAAACGGAAAACTTCCTTCGCAAGCGGAGACATCGCCTGACGGCGGCAACGGCGGCGAAAACCCTTCGTATCGAGATCCTCGCCACTCACGGCTTCGCCACAGCCCGCCTCTTTGAAGTGCGCGTCTATTGACGCCGAACCCCCGGTCCTGACGACCTTCAGGCTCAGAGTGATCGTCCGGATTGGGGTTTGCTGCACTTCCCATAATAAACTTGCGTGGGCTGAAATCTTGCGGCTAAAAAGGCGCATGGGACCGAGCGGACACTGACTCCGGAAACGGGAATCCGCTCCTCCCTCATCGCGCAAATGAAACCCGCCATCGGAGTCTCCGAAGAGTAGCATGCACCTGAACGAAGTGGTCGCGTATTTGAATGAATTGCTGGGGATTCCCCGGATGCTTGACTATCCGAACGCCCTCAATGGTCTTCAGGTCGGAAATTCCGGCGACCTGTCCCGAATCGGGGCGGCTGTTGATGCCTGCGAGGCGGTGGTGGCTGAGGCAGCCGCCGCAGAGGTGGATCTCCTGTTGGTCCACCACGGACTCTTCTGGGGAGGGCTGGCTCCTCTCACCGGTGCCGCGTATCGAAAAACACGCATGATTCTCGATGCCGACATGGCCGTCTATAGCGCACATCTCCCACTGGATGCGCATCCGGAAATCGGAAACAACGCACTCCTCGCGGAAGCTCTGGGACTTGAGGACGGGGAACCGTTCTTTCCGGCATTCGGCCAGCCAATCGGGTGGAAATTCGAAACGGAGATCAACCGGGAGGTTCTCCGGAATCTGATTGAGAAAGCTGTGGGGGGCAACGTCCACCTTGCGCCCGGCGGCCCTGTCCTTGCGCGCCGCATTGGCATCGTGACAGGCGGAGCCGGCGGCGACCTCGCCAAGGTCGCCCAGGAGGACATTGACACCCTGATCACCGGAGAGGGTCCCCACGCGTCCTACACGGCTGCGGAGGAACTGGGGATCAACCTCTTTTACGCGGGCCACTATGCGACCGAGACATTCGGCGTCAAGGCTCTCACCGCACGGCTCTCGGAAAAGTTTGGCCTGCCCTGGCAGTTCATCGACCACCCGACCGGACTTTGATTTTTCCCATGACCAACGACCCGATCCGACTGGAGGAAATCCATCGCAAGGCCACCCTTAACTACGAAGGAGGCTGTCGGGAGGCGGCGGCACTTGTGCCTGGGGAGGACATCGCATTTCTCGCCTCCCTCGGCGTTTCCGCTCAGGTGCTCCTCGATTATGCGGAGGACTTCGTGCGCTCGGGCGAACCCGACTGCGCGACATTCGTGCGCGTCGTGGAAATCCGCCGGGACTATTTTCGATCGGTGCAAAAAGGGCTCCCCTCCCCCGAGGTCGTCCCCGAGTCCGCCCTCCCACTGCGCAAGGACGAATGGGAAGGCATTCCCTGGTTGCCGCGAATCACCCGGAAAGCCACCTGCTTCCTCCAGGGAACGCTGTGCAACGAGGTCATGTATGGGTGCAGCGGGGACCGGGGATTTCTCCAGAAGCACAAACTCTCGCTCCCCGGGTTCCTCGAAACGATCAGAGACTCCGGACGGGATTCCCAAAAAATTCTCCAATACGTGCGCGGAGCCTGATCAGGGCTTGCGGCGATGAGTTTTCGCACCTCGTTCCGGTTGGCTTCCGGCGTGCCAGCCGTCTCAAAATGCCATTCCAGAAAATGATTTCTTGCGCGGCAGGGTGGCCTCCCGTTCAATGTCCGGCCCCATGATCAGACACGATAAGCGCACGCCGGAAGACATCCGGAAAATCGAGATGCAACCCGACATCGCCCCGCACGCACAAGGCTCGGTCCTCATCGCCTTCGGGAACACCCGCGTCATTTGCGCGGCCATGATCGAGGAATCCGTCCCCCGCTGGATGAAGGAACAGAACGTCTCCGGCGGATGGCTCACGGCCGAATACTCGATGCTCCCCTATTCCACCCTGGGCCGCAAACCCCGTGATTCGACACGCGGAAAGCCGGATGGTCGCGGCACGGAAATCCAGCGGCTTGTGGGACGCTCCCTGCGGGCCGTGGTGGATCTGGAAAAACTGGGCCCCCGCACGCTCTGGGTGGATTGCGATGTTCTCCAGGCGGATGGCGGCACGCGGACCGCCGCGATTACGGGAGCGGCGGTTGCGATCGAGCTTGCGTGTCGCGCGCTCGTGGAACGGGGGAAACTGGCCGCCCTTCCCATCAAAAACCGCGTCGCCGCAGTCAGCGTGGGAATTGTCAAGGGGGACATCCTCGTGGACCTCGACTATCTCGAGGACAAGGACGCCGAGGTGGACATGAATGTTGTCATGACGGACAAAGGCGACTTCGTGGAGGTTCAGGGCTCCGGCGAGGAAACGGTCTTCAGTCCCTCCCAACTCACAGGCATGCTCGCCGCCGCAAAAGGCGGTATTGCCAAACTTCTTGAAATTCAGAAAGCTGCACTCTCCATCGCATGAAAAAAGCCCTTATTACCGGAATCACCGGCCAGGACGGTTCCTATCTGGCGGATCTCCTCCTCGCGAAAGGTTACGAAGTCCACGGCATCATTCGCCGCGCCAGCACGTTCAATACCAGTCGTATTGACCACCTCTACCAGGATCCCCATGTCAACGGGATCCGCCTGTTTCTCCACTACGGCGACCTCTCGGACTCGGTGAACCTCGTCAAGTTGATCTATGATCTGAAGCCCGATGAGATCTACCACCTCGCGGCCCAGAGCCATGTGCGCGTGAGTTTCGACATCCCGGAATACACGTCCGACGTCACCGGCGTCGGTGCCATTCGGATCCTCGAAGCCATGCGGGAATCCGGCGTCAAATCCCGCTTCTACCAGGCTTCGAGCAGCGAAATGTTTGGAAAAGTCCAAGCCGTGCCGCAGACCGAGACGACTCCGTTCTGGCCCAGAAGCCCGTATGGTTGCGCCAAGGTTTTTGCCTACTGGGCCACCGTCAACTATCGCGAAAGCTATGGCATGCATGCCTCGAATGGCATCCTCTTCAACCATGAAAGCCCGCGACGCGGCGAGACCTTCGTGACGCGGAAGATCACCCGCGCGGTGGCGGCCATCAAGACCGGTCGTCAGAAGGATCTCTACCTCGGCAACCTGGATGCCAAACGCGATTGGGGATACGCGCCGGAATACGTCGAGGGAATGTGGCAGATGGTCCAACAGGACGCTTCCGACGACTTTGTGCTCGCGACGAACGAAACCCACACCGTCCGTGAATTCGTGGAGGAAGCCTTTCGCCATGTGGACTTGGATTGGAAGGAATTCGTCAAATACGACGCCCGCTACGAACGCCCGGCCGAGGTGGACCTCCTCGTGGGCAATCCCGCCAAGGCCAAAAAGCTTCTCGGCTGGGAACCCCGCACGAAATTCCGTGATCTCGTGCGGATCATGGTGGATGCCGACCTGGAACTCCTCAAATCGAAGGCTTGACTCAACAGTCCCAACCGATAGTTTGTCCAACTCTCATTATGTCTAGAAAGTGCAGCATCACAGGAGCCAAACCCGTCCGCGGATCAAAAATCCACCGCCGGGGTCTGGCTAAAAAGAAGGGCGGCATCGGCATGCACGTCACAGCCGTCACGCCACGCCTCTTCCAACCGAATTTGAAAACCAAACGCGTTTGGGTGCCCGAACTCAAAAAGTTCGTCACCGTGAAAGCCACCGCGCGGGCGTTCAAGACGCTCTCGAAAAATGGCGCCTACAAGACCCTCTCCGCAGCGGGTCTCGTCAAATAAGTTCTCCCAACCAACAGAACAAACCCAAACCAGAAAACCAAAACCATGGCCTTCAGCGTCCAGAGCAAAAAATCCGGTAAAACCTATTTCCTCCATCGGCGGCTCCAGAAGCTGAAGGGTGGCCGGGAAGTGACCCTCTACTACTTTGCCGGAGTCGCCGGCGAAGGGGCCATTGATGCGCTCCCTGCCGGTTACATTGTTTCGGAGAACGAGCGCACCGGGCTTCCCCTTCTCAAGAAGGGTTGATTCCGTAGCGCGCAAATCCTTCAGGATGACGGGTGACAACACTCCTCGCCGGAGGTAGTGGTTTTTTCCATGCCGTTGCTCGAAGTCAAGAATCTCAAAACCTGGTTTCCTGTCCACGGCGGGTTGATGCGCCGCAAAATCGGCGACATCAAGGCGGTCAATGACGTTTCCTTCACTGTCGAACCAGGACAGACAGTCGGATTGGTCGGAGAGAGCGGAAGCGGAAAAACCACCGTCGGGCGGACGATTCTCAAGCTGACCCCGGCGACTTCCGGGAGCGTCCATTTTAACGGACGCGAAATCCTTTCGCTCAGTGAACGGGAGTTTCGTCCGCTCCGTCGGGAAATGCAGATGATTTTCCAGGATCCCTTCGGCTCGCTCAACCCCCGCTTCAGCGTTGCGGAGATCATTGCAGAGGCTTTGGAAATTCATTTTCCGAAAAAATCGCGTGCCGACCGGCGGGATCGGGTGGCGGAGTTGCTGCGCCTGGTGGGGCTGCAACCGGAGATGATGCGCCGCTACCCGCATGAGTTCAGCGGCGGACAGAGGCAGAGAATCGGCATCGCCCGGGCTCTGGCCGTGGAGCCTCGCTTCATTGTTTGTGACGAGCCGGTCAGCGCCCTGGATGTCAGCGTGCAGGCCCAAATCGTCAACCTGCTTCAGGATCTCCAGGAACAATTCGGAATCGCCTACCTTTTTATTGCCCATGACCTTGCCGTCGTGGAACACATCAGCGACCACGTGCTGGTCATGCACTGCGGAAAAATCGTGGAATCCGCCAGTGCGGATGCGATCTACAACAACCCGCAGGCGGAATACACCAAAACCCTCCTATCGGCGGCTCCCCAACTTGCCTGATGCACCCGATCCTTCGAAATCTTCTGCGACTGAACTGGCTCCTGTTTCTGCTGATGATGGCGTTGCTCGTCTATGGGCTCTACGCGATTTACAGCGCGACCTGGATGCGGGACACCAACTTCTGGTTCCCGCAAATGATCTGGATCCTGATCTGCCTGCCCATGTTTTTTGTTGTCTCGCTCGTGGACTACCGCTGGGTGCGATACGGGGCGATCCCACTCTACGTGCTTAGCATGCTCTTCCTGGTGGCCACGATGTTGTTCGGCGAGAAGCGCTATGGCGCCAGAAGCTGGCTGGCCTTCGGCCCGATGAACTTCCAGCCCTCCCAGTTGGCCATCATCGCCGGGATCCTGACCCTCGCGATCTTTCTCCAGGGTTATCGAAACATGCCGGCCTTTGTCAGAATCCTATGTTGCGGTCTCATTGTCGGCGCGCCATGGATCCTTATCCTTATCCAGCCGGATCTGGGATCCTGCATCGTCTGGGTGCCTGTCCTGCTGGGGATGATGTTCATTGGAGGCATTCCAAAACGGTGGCTCATTTCCATGCTTCTCGTCGGCGTGGCCATCATTCCCGTGGTCGTGCAGTTTGGACTTAAACCCTATCAATACTCCCGCATCACCACCTTCCTGCACCCCGATCTCGACCCCCAGGGCGACGGATGGAACATCACGCAATCGCTCATCGCCATCGGCTCGGGAGGGTTTTCCGGGAAGGGATTCAAGGCACCGAACACCCAGCTGGAACTCGGCTTCCTCCCCTCGACAATCGTTCACAACGACTTCATCTTTTCCGTGCTTGGCGAACAACACGGGTTCATCGGCGGCATCGCGCTCCTCGGGGCTTTTGCCTTGCTCTGTGTTTTGATTTTGCAGGTGGCGCTGGAAGCCGGCGACGATCTCGGACGCCTGCTTGCCGTGGGGATTGCCATGCTGATCTTCACCCATATCTTCATGAACATTGGCATGACGATTTCCGTGACGCCAATCACCGGACTCCCTCTCCCCCTGATCAGCTATGGAGGATCCTTCGTAATGATCACGCTGTTCGGATTCGGACTCCTCCAAAGCATCTGGATCCATCGGCGATCCGCGCGGTAGGTTGCCAAAGAGTGAAAGGGGAGAGCAGGGGCCACACCACTCCTTTGCGAGCGGAGACCAACACCGCATTCCCTTCGCCGCGTCGTTGACGGGTGCCGATTGGGCGGATAGGGTGTCCGTTCGCCTGATGACGATTCTTGACCGCTACATTCTCAAAAAATTTGCGACGCCGTTTCTGTATTGTTTCCTGGGATTCATCGGGATCTGGTTTATTTTTGATTTGAGCGACAACCTGCCGGATTTCATTCAGGGCAAGGCGAGTTTTGAGATGTTGGTCGAGTATTACGCATCGCAGATCCCGCAACTCGTGGTGGTGTGCCTTCCGATCGGGTTGCTCCTGGGGCTGTTGTATTCGTTGACAGCCATGTCGCGGTCGAACGAGATCATTTCGATGTTGGGAGCCGGGCTGAGTGTTGTACGGATCCTCATTCCCCTGATTGTCGTCGGGGTGTTCCTCTCCGTCGTGACGGCCATTTTCAATTTTTCGGGGGCTCCGCATGCTGCGGCGGCGAAAAAACAAATGGTCCGGGACATCAAGCGGGGGGAGAAGCGGACAGAGGCGGTCTTCGGACACCTTTTCCGAAATCGTGAGGCCCAGCGCACATGGTTTATGCGGCGCATCAACATCCAACGCGGGAAAATCGGGGACATCCAGATTCTTCAGCAAAATGCGGACGGAGACATCCTGCAGCAATGGTATGCGCGGGAGGCCAACTACCAGCCGGAACAGAAGCGCTGGGTTCTCTCGAATGCCCGCTATGTGGAGCTGTCCCCCGAAGGCGACATCACGAAATCGGAATTAAAGGACACGTTGATCATTGACGGATGGAATGAGACGCCCTGGCGGATTCTGAGTTCCGTAATGAACCCCGAGTATCTCGCGGTTCCGGAACTGCGGGACTACCTCACCTACAACAGCGATTTCCCCGAAAAGCGACTGGCGGCCTATCGCACGCATCTCCACTACCGGTGGGCGCTCTCCCTGTTCTGCCTGGTGGTGGTTTTCCTGGCGGCACCGATGGGAATCGTCTATTCGCGACGGGGCATCCTGGGAGGAGTCGCCCTGGCGATTGGCTTGTTCTTTTCCATGGTTTTTATGAGCAGTCTGTTCATCGCTCTCGGGAAGGGACAACGGATTTCCCCATTCGTTGCGGCCTGGGGACCGGTCATTTTCTTCTTCGCGATCGGGCTTGTTCTCGTCTGGTTCCGCTCGACGAACCGCGATCTGCCGAAGCTGAGAATTCCAGGATTCTGATCATGCAAGCCGATTGGGAAATCAAATCACGGGCGCATGCGTGCGCGAGGACGGGGGTGGAATTTCAACCGGGGGAGGTTTTCTATACGCTCCTGATCCGCGAGGGAGACGGATTCCGCCGGGAGGATCTTTCGGAAGAGGCCTGGGCGACGCGCAACGAAAACATCCAGCCGTTTTCGTTTTGGCGTTCGAAGTATGAGCCTCCCACGCCCCCGCGCCCCGAGGCACTACCCCGCGATGACGCGGAAAGTCTCCTCCGCAGGCTGGTTGCAGAAAATGACCCGGCATATGCAAATGTGCGCTACATCCTGGCGTTGATGCTCGAGCGGAAACGGATTCTTCGCCCGGAGGCCAGCCAGGACGAGGACATGCTCGTTTACGAACATGTGGCGAGCGGAGAGACAATCGTCCTGGCCAATCCGCATCTGAGTTTCGAGCAAATTCCCGCCGTTCAGAGGGAGGTCAGTGCCCTGCTTGCCCCCGACTCCGCCGTCGGGTGAAGACCCACGGCAAGAGACGGACAGAAGGAGGCCAGCCATGAAGCCCCAGTTGTTTCTTGCCCCCATGGCGGGTGTCACGAACACCGTTTTTCGCCGCCTGTGCAAGGGTTTGGGTGCCGATGTCCTCACGACGGAATTTGTCTCTGCCGAAGGAATCCTGCATCGGAATGAACGCACCAGACGCTATCTGGAATTCCACGCGGAGGAGCGCCCGATCGGCGTCCAGTTGTTTGGTGCAAACCCACGGGCTCTCGCCGAGGCGGCCCGGGCGGTCATTGACTGGGTGGCACCGGATTTTCTTGATCTGAACTTTGGGTGTCCGGTCAACAAGGTGGTGTGCAAGAATGGGGGGTCGTCCCTGCTGCGGGATTGCGGATTGCTGGCGGGAGTGGCGGGTGCCGTCGTCAAGGCCGCCGCACCGGTGGCGGTCACGGCAAAAATCCGCATCGGATGGGACGCCCGCTCGATCAACGCGGTCGAGGTTGCGCACATTCTCGAAGCCGAAGGCATCAGCCGGCTCGCAGTCCACGGCCGCACGAAGGAACAGGGCTATTCCGGAACGGCAGACTGGTCGGTCATCGCGAAGGTTGCCGATGCCATTTCCATTCCGGTGATCGGGAACGGAGATATTTCCGATGCCCAGACCGCGCTCCGGCGTCTGGGGGAAACCGGAGTGGCCGGACTGATGATCGGGCGAGCGGCCATGAACCATCCCTGGCTCTTCACGGAAATCCGGAACGCCCTCGCAGGAAGCCCCTCCCCCGCCGTCCCCACGCCACGCGAACAATGGGATTTCATCCTCCGGCATTGCTCAAAGGAAATTGCATGGTGGGGCGGCCGGGAATTGCTCGCGATGAAGGCCATGCGGGCGCGACTCATGGCCTACACTCGCGGAATGCCCGGTGGCCCGCGCCTGCGCGAAAAACTTCAAAAGGTGGAGTCTCTCGATCAGGTGCGGGAAATTGCATCGGCGGCGCAAGCCCCGTCTGCCGCCACCGATCCGGCATCGTTTTGAGAGAAACATTTTGCGCTTCCCCTCCCGTTTCCCGCTGGTAGGGTGCGGGGGTAATGGTCACGAAGCTCCTCCACACCCGTTACCGGGTCACTGACTTGGAAAAAACCATCTCCTTCTACAAAGATGTGCTTGGGCTCGAGGAGGTGCGGAGAAGCACCAGCGGGCGGGGATCCCAACTGGTCTTTCTGAAGGCACCCCAAAGCGAGGAATTGATCGAGATTTGCAAGTTTGACGAGAGTGGCCCCGTGCAGGTTGGCCCCGACCTGACGCATCTGGCCTTTGAAGTTGATGACATGGAGGCTTTTGCCGCACATGCCGCCCGGTTCGGATATCCGCTCAGCGACGGCCCTCACCGGGCATCCAACGGATCGGTCATCGCCTTCATTGATGCCCCCGAGGGCTATGAAATCGAACTCATCCAGCCGACAGGGAGGAAATAATGGAATTCGAATGGACAGAGAATTCGTTTGCCTCGAAGGAAATCCCCTCCAAGGAAATTGAGGAAACCTTCGAGGATCCGTTCAGCATCCGCCTCATGCCGGAATTTGATGCCGCCGGTGGACGCGAGGCCCGATATTTCATTTTGGGGCGGGCGGTTTCAAACCGGGCGCTCTTCTCGGTTTTCTGGACGGATGGGAAGCGGTATCGCGTGGTTTTTTCGCGAGTGATGTCGCCCGAGGAAGAGGCCTTCTACGAGAGGAAAAACTTGGAGGCCAACTGACATGCGTGTTTTGACAAAATGGAAGGATCTTCCGGTATTCGCCAGCGAGCGGGAGGAGGTGGAGTTCTGGGAGCAAACCACGCTCGATCCGCGGCTGATGAATGGTTCGATCGTGAAGACCGACAACCGGGATTCGACAACGATCACCCTGCGCATCGATCCCCGGATGCTTGCCCGGATCAAACGTCTCGCCCGCTCGCGCTACCTGAACTATCAAAGCATGATCAAGCAGTGGCTCAGTGAACGAATGGAAAAAGAAACGCAGTAGTCCCGCCCTTCGGCACAAGGGCGAAAGGGATGTCACACAGGCGGGGCACTGGTGGCCTGCGCAAAATTTCAAGACAGAGGCGGAGGAGCAACTGGCGACTTCTTCGTCCCACCCCGGAAGCATCCGCCCGTGCTGAATCTCACCCAGGCCAGACGCAACCACCGGAGCAATGAGGCCGACAGCCAGAGTGCCCACACGAGCATCAACAGACGAAACCACCAGATCGAAACGGAAACGCATCCCGGCTGGGGCAGGAGATCGGCACTCCGCGCCTGATACCATTTCAGTGCGGAAGGAGTGGAATCATTGCCCAAAATAAACATTTCCGGATTTCCCAGAAGCCCCTCGGCGACCACCGCCACGAAGACGCCGAGGGCAATCACTGTCAGCCCAATGAGAGCGATCTGCAAAAGATTGAATGCCAGGTTGGGAAGGCGAATGCAGGATTCGCTCCCTCGCCAGGAGAGAGCGAAAAGCCAGCCCACAACAAGCAATGCCGCAGGAAGCGGGACCTGGGTCAATCCAATCCCGAGCAACATCCACTCAACGGTGCT
Source organism: Chthoniobacterales bacterium (assembly GCA_014879575.1). Taxonomy (GTDB): domain Bacteria; phylum Verrucomicrobiota; class Verrucomicrobiia; order Chthoniobacterales; family Terrimicrobiaceae; genus QYQL01. The sequence goes on from JACSRU010000117.1 coordinate 34,562, forward strand.
CAAAGGCGACGACGGGAGTCGTCCCAACAACCAGGCGGCGACGAGCGAACACGCCAGCACGGTCCAAAATCGCACTGCGGGCCCGCGCAGGGGCCCCCCGGTCCAGAGAACCCATCGACTTTCGGGCATGTTGAGAACTGTGTTAATGTTCGCACTGTCAACGGGCAACTTGACCTCTTCGACCTGCGAACGCATCCCCATCGGCAGATTGATTTTCCATTCGACCTGGACAGCCTGCTCGCCAGGCCGCAGGGAAACGATCAACTGCCGGGAATCCATCCGCGCCGGAATGGTGGCTCCGTTGACTTTCAAACCGGAGACCTCCGCATCCGTGGGAAGAGTGATGGAAAAATCCTCACCCAGGCTGCACCGCAGCACCAAGTCCAAAACCGATGTCCGTTGTCGCATTCCCGGCGTCACCTTATGAGTCACCTTTTCCACCGTGACCGTGGCACCCGGGATCGCCTCCGGACGGCTGATGGCCAGTTTCACCCCCTCACCCGGCCAGGGGTGCCAGACAGGAACCAGATCGGGATTCCTCGGTTCGAAAACCGGTGGGAGTCCTGTCAGCGAGACATTCCAAACCGGTGAAGCGACCAGGCGCCAGATTTCCACCCAGGAATCCTCGACCGTCGTCCCCAGGGAGAGCATGGCGGATGGCGTCAATTCGCTCTCCCATTGGGTGCTCTCCTGTTGGGCACCAAGACGGACCTCGATGGCTCCCTCCTTGATCTGTGCATTGGAGGTGAGCACATTTTCCCCCTCCAGGAGCGGAATGCGCAGTGCGATCGCCTTCCCGCCGGGGGAAAGGCGGCGCACCGTCGTCCGCACCTGCCAGACAAGACCGAGCTCGATCCGCCGCTCGACGGATGCCAGCGTTGAAAAGTCCTGGCGGTCGTAGGTGGCTTCCCCTGGTGTCGTTTTGACATTTTTTGTAAAGAGAACCTGTTGATCGGGCACCCCCGTGGCGGACACCCCGTTCACCGTCCACTCGGGGGCATCAATCACCACTGACCGGGGCTTGAGAAGAAACATCCACTCCCACTCCGCAACCTCCGGCAGGAGGCCGGTAACCCGAACCTGATGGACCCCCTGGGGCACGGGAATCCAAAGGAATCCCCCATCGCGCCTTAACGCAGAGGCCGGCTTGCCGTCGAGCTGAACCGAGACCGGCGACCAGGCGGGCAGGCGACCGGGCAGTGGCACGGCCACAGGGATCGCCGCCTGGATCTCCACATCCATTTCCAGACGATTCCCGGCAAGTCGCAACGTGGTCCGGGAAATGGCCGCGGCGTTGGGATAGGCATCGGAGGTTTCCGTAAGCCGGTCGCGGAGAGTGTTGAGCATTTTCTCATCGGGCATTTGCGCGTTTGCCGATGGAAGAAAAGCCAGGGCAAGCGCAATCGGCACACCTGCGGCAACCCGTGGGGAGCGGGCTCCACGCAAAAGCAACCCGGCAAGCCCGAGAACCAAAACCACACGCAAAACCGAAAGCACCCGCCCCATGCCAATCGAAATCATCACTGGACGAATGACCTGCGAGGCGGCCACGGGGCCGTTCCAACCGAACGAGACGTTCTGCCACGACCAGTCCGGAACCCCGGGGCCCGTCTGGATGCGGGCTTTCGTATCATACGTAAGATTGCTCTTGTATTGCTGCGGCGCAGACGCTGCCGCTGAAACCATCGTGCGCTGTTTAAGCGTTTTCGGGACGGCTTCCGCTTCCGCATTCATGGCCTCCCTCACGGGCTCACTCGCGGGCGCGCTCTCAAAATCCCCCAGTGTGACCGGATGGGAAGGCCTTTCCAATTGCGGATAGATGGCCTGCTGAATCTGGCGGGAGGCAAATGGCACAACGAGGAAAACAAAGGCCGCGATGACGAGCCACTTCGCAGCGAGAAGAATGCGTTGCCCCCACCCCTTGTGAACCACGCGCAGGAGGGCCAGAGGGATGAGCAATCCCAGCCAGACGAATCTCGGCGCCCCCGGCTCATGGTAAGCCAGACCAAAGGCAACAAAGGCCAGGGCGGCCAAGCGCCAACCCCAGAGCTTTCCCACGGCCAGCGAAAAAATCAAAAGCAGGAAAAGATCGAGAAGCGACCAGGCCGTCAGCCAATCCCCATTCACCCAGTCGGAGCCAAACAAGGCGAACAGCCGCCACCCGGGAGGCAGGTTCAAGGTCACGCGCAGAGAATCGGCATCCGTCTGCCATCCGCTCGCAGAGAGGGTTCCGGCGCGCTCCATGCGTCCGTTTGCTTCGAGATTGAGTGTCCGCGAGCGAATTTCAACCCCCGGGGCGCCGGTGAGGGGATTGCGTGTGATCAACTGTCCGGCCCCTTGACTCCTCACGGATCCCAGATCCTGGCCCCTCGTGACATCAAGCCTCCAGATTTCCTGCTTCCCGCCCGTCAGCCGGTCACGAAAGGTGAAGGCCTTGCCATTTTCATCAAGCCACCATTCCCGGGAGATATCCAGACCGGCCGGTTTTTGAAATCCCATCCCGCGCATGCGTTCCTCCATGCGGAAGGGCGTTGCCGTATCCCAGCGAAAGACCGGAAGGGCCCGCCACTGCTCCGGGAAGGCGATCTGCGAGACATCCACCGAGGGACTGCCAAGAATTTCAACCAGACGAAAATCCGGGCGGGAACGAAAGGCAATGAGCGCCTCTGGTGCGACGGGCTTCTGGGAGGAGGCAAACTGAAATTCCTTCGGATTGTCGAGGCGGAAGGCCGTGTATTTCACCGTCCATTTCCCGGGACGCACCTGTGCCTTCATCCGCCCGCTTTCATCCACTGCCACCGGGATCGGCCCCTCGAGGGCCACAAGTTTCCACCCCTCGGGCAGCACGGCACCCAGGGACTCCTCCCGGTTTTTCCCGGAAACAATCAACTCGACCTCGCCATGAAGCCAGAGGGGGATGCCGTCCTCAAGTTCAGCGAAAAGTTTGACGGAAAGAAAGTCCTTGTCTGCCTCCCCGCTGACAGCACTCTGCACGAGCCAGAGTTGCCCGTCCGAATCCCAATGCGGATTCTCGACAGGCTTCCCCTCAAGCGTCAGGGAAACCATTCCGAGGGAATCGGGCAGGGAAATTTTCTGGGGGATCGTTTTCCATTCCAACTCGCCCTGGATCTGGTGGGTGCCTGCCGTCAACTTCACCGCAGGATGTCCGTTCCGTTCGACCACGGGCAACGCCGCAGCCCCCGCCTTCACCTGATGCGGCCAGAAGTCCCCGCCCCCGGGAAGAGGAACCCAGGATTCGTTGAAGACCGTCACCGAAAAGTCAAACCGGGCACCGGTGGGTGCCACATCGAGGACCAATCGCGACGGCCAGAGACAGAGCGGCTTATCCGCGGCATCGTAGGGAGTCGGGCAGGTCCGGTGATCCTGGCCCCAGAGGGCCCATCCCTCCCAGACTCGCAACGGCTCGGGAATGCGGGGATCCGCAACGGGAGCGGCCACGCCAACTCCACAGGCCGCGAAAAAAATCAGATGAAAAATCAGGGAGGGCTGTTTCATGGGAAAATCTCTTGAAGTTAATCCGCAATCTCCGCATAGCGTTCACGCGCCTGAGCGAGGCTCAACTGCGCAATCGCCGTCGAATCCTCCATGGCAAGGGCTGTGCGCACCATTTCCTCGCACCGGGAGATTTCGAGGGATTGGATGGCTTTTTTCACGCGCGGAACGACAACGCTTGTCACACTCAGCTTGTCCACACCCAGGCCAAGAAGCAGGGGCGTGAGCAGCACATCCCCCGCCATCTCTCCGCAAACTCCAACCCAAATCCCGTTCGCATGCGCCGCATCAACGGCCATCTTGATCATCCGCAGAATCGCCGGATGTGTTGGATTGTAAAGGTGGGCAATCCGGTCGTTCACGCGGTCAACGGCAAACGTGTATTGGATCAAATCGTTGGTTCCAATGCTGAAGAAGGCGACTTCCCGGGCCAGATGGTCGGCCGTCAGAACGGCGCTGGGAATTTCAATCATGACACCCACTTCGATGTAAGGATGGAACGGCACCCCCCTGGTGGCCAACTCGGCCTTGCTCTCCTCGAGAAGGGCATTCGCCTGGCGGAGTTCCTCCAACCCGGAAATCATCGGATACATGATTTTCACATCCCCAAAGGTGGCCGCACGAAGGATGGCACGGAGCTGGGTCTTGAAAATCTCGGGATTTTGCAGGCAGAAGCGGATGGCCCGGCACCCAAGGAAGGGATTTTGCTCCTCGGGCAGGTGGAGGCTCTGGGTCGTTTTGTCGCCCCCGATATCCAGCGTTCGGATGATCACGCCGTGAGGCTGCGACCTTTCCGCCGCGAGGCGATAGTGTTCGAATTGCTCGTCCTCATCGGGTGGTTCGGCACGGTTCAAATAGAGAAATTCCGTCCGGTAGAGACCGATCCCCTCGGCACCATTCGCGGAAACACCCTCGAGTTCCTCGGGAAGATCAACATTCGCAGAGAGAACGATGTGCCGTCCATCCAGGGTGGTTGATTTGGTTTCGCGGATCAACTCGAGCTTTTCGACAACCTCCTCCTTGGCGGATTCGATCCTGCCGTATTCGGCGAGCGTTTCCGGAGAGGGATTCAGAATCAGTGTGCCGGTATAGCCATCGAGCAGAACATCATCTCCACTGATGAGCTGCCGACAAATCCCATGAAGCCCGACAATCGCGGGAATTTCCAGCGAGCGGGCCATAATGGCCGTATGGGAGGTCTTGCTGCCAATCTCTGTGGCAAATCCCATGACGAACTCCCGATTGAGTTGTGCCGTGTTCGAAGGGGAGAGGTTGTGGGCGACAATGATATGCTGCCGATCATGCGAGGCCATGCCCCCGGTGGCCTTGCCGAGCAGGTGGCGAATCACCCGGCGCGTCACGTCCTCGATGTCCACCACCCGCTCACGCAAAAAGGGATCGTCGATCTGCGCAAGAGTCCGGCAGTATTTCTCCGCCACCTGATGGAAGATATACTCGACGTTCGATCGCTCGCGCTCGAGATTGCGCAACACCTCGTCAATCAACGTCCGATCCTCGACCACGAGAAGGTGGGCATCGAAGATGCTCGCATCGTTGGAGCCGATGGCGCGGGCAATTCGTTGCTGGGTGTCGAGCAATTCCGCCCGTGTGGCGATCAGGGCGGACTCGAAGCGCGCGATCTCCCCCGGGAGTTCCTGGGGCTCAATCTTCCGGAGGGTGATTTCCTCATCCTCCTCCCACTGGACCACGACGGCGCAATGGGCAATGCCGGGCGCCACGGGAATGCCCGTGAATCGTTGCTCGTTTCCGGCGGTCTTTGGAGCCTCCATGACGGAGGAATCCCTAGCAAAAAAAATCCGCCAAGTAAACCCCTCAACTACTCTTCACCAAAACGGCTTTCGACCAGATTTTTGATTTCTGCAACGGCCTTGTCCGCATCGATCCCTTCCGCGATCACCTGGAGGCGGGATCCCTTCCCGGCCGCCAGCATCATGAGTCCCATGATGCTTTTTCCATTCACGCGCTCACCGTCCTTCTCGACCCAGACTTCCGACCGGTAACGGCTTGAAATTTTGACGAACATCGCAGCGGGTCGGGCATGCAGCCCGTTCCGGTTGTCGATCACAACCTCCCCCGTGCAACGCTGCACAGCCTCATTCTGTTTTTTTTTGGAGAGTATTCCCATTAACGGCTCCGGCGTTCGCTGATCATATGCAGCAATTTTTGGTTGAATTCAACTGCGCTGTTTTCCCCCATGTCTTTGAGTTTTTGGTTCATGACCGCGACTTCCACGAGACGCGCCAGATCGCGGCCGGTTTTCACCGGCACCGTCACATGCGGCACCTTGATCCCAAGAATTTCGTAGTGTTCCCTGTCCAGCCCGATCCTATCCACTTCCTCAAGCTCATGCCAATCTTTCAATGTGACAACAAAATCCAGTCGTTTTTCGGTCCGGACGGCCCCGACTCCAAACATGGAGGCGATATTGATGATCCCAATCCCGCGCACCTCCATGTGATGGCGCGCGAAGCTGTCGTTCGCTCCCACCAAATCACGGCCTTCAACGGAACGAAAGTGTGTGATATCGTCACTGACAAGGCTGTATCCGCGCTCGATCAGGCCAAGGACGCATTCGCTTTTTCCAATGCCGCTTGCGCCACGGATCAAGGTTCCGACGCCCAGGATGTCCACCATGCTGCCGTGTTCGGAACAATGCGGGGAAAAATCGAGCTCGAGCAGGATCGTTGCCGCGTTGATGAATTTCATCGTAATCATGCTCGTCCGGAAGACCGGCATCTCGAATTCTGCGGCAGCCGCAAGGAGGGCCTCCGGCACCGGCGCGTTCCTGGCCACCACGAGGCAGGGCATGTTTTTGGAAAATAGCGCACGCAGGCGATCGCGGAGGATCGTTGCCTTCAGGCTCTTCAAATAGCTCAACTCGGCGGCTCCGAGCACCTGAATCCGCTTCACGGCAAAATAGTTGAAAAATCCACAGAGGGCCAATCCCGGGCGGTTGATGGTGGGTTCACGAATCAGGCGATTCAGTCCCCGGGAAGCCCCCTCGAGCCGGAGGCCCAACTTCTCGGCATGGTTCGCATAAAAATGGCCGACCGTGATATGGGGCACACGATCCGGTCTTTTTTTTGAAGCGGTTGGAGGCATCTGAGGTTCGGAGGAGCCCGGGTTACATGGTGAAGGATTCGCCGAGATAAAGTTTTCGGCTGATCGGGTCGTTCAGGAGGAAGTCCTTGTTTCCCTGGCTCTCCACCCGGCCTTCATAGATGAGATAGGCCCGATCCACGATATTGAGGGTTTCGCGGACATTGTGGTCGGTAATCAGGATGGCCAACCCCTGTTCGCGAAGATCCTGGACGATCTGCTGCACATCATGAACAGCGATGGGATCCACTCCGCTGAACGGTTCGTCGAGCATCAGGAGCGAGGGATTGGTCACCAGGGAGCGGGCGATCGTCAGGCGGCGCTTTTCCCCACCGGAAAGGGTCAGCGCCTGATTTTTGGCGATATGGTCAATGCCGAATCTTGTCAGCAACTCCTCGCAGCGGCTTTTTCTCTCAGCCTTCGTGGCTTTGGTTGTCTCCAGAATGGCCAGGATATTTTCCTCGACGGTCAGCTTTCGGAAAATGGATTCCTCCTGGGGAAGATACCCCATGCCATGCCGGGCCCGCTTATACATCGGCATGTCGGTCACATCGGCTTCCCGAAAAAATACGCGTCCGCCATTGGGGCGGATGAGCCCCACAATCATGTAGAACGTGGTGGTTTTCCCGGCACCGTTCGGTCCGAGAAGACCGACGATTTCGCCCCGTTTCACATTGATGTCCACCCCATTGACGACGGATCGGCCGGTGTAGATCTTCACGAGTCCGTCGGTGCGCAGAAGGGGGGCACCCTCCGGAACCGGTTTGCGGTCGGCAAGATCCCCACTCATCGCCCCGCCCCAGTTTCGTTGGTTTCGGTGATCACCGTTTTGCTGGATCCAACAGTCTGGGATTTCCCATTTCGGTTGAGGATCATGATCGTGCCTTCTTCCGTCGCGACCTGGTTGTTTGGTCCCTGCTGGACCGAAGGCCAGACTTTGAGGGTCACCTCCCCGCTCGCTGGAACGTAGGTGGCCAATCCGGCCTTCCCAATCGCCTTCGTCGTCTGCCCGTTTTTCTCGGTGTTTTCCTGAATGATCACCACATTGCCAAAAGCCTCGGCGACTTCCATGCCCTTTCGGCTTTTGCTCAGGGTCACCTTCAGGCGGTCGCAGGTCAGGGTAAACTGGGGGTCGCGCACTTTGACGTTTCCGACGAACTCCGCGACGCTTGCCGCATTGTCAAAGGTGGCTTCCTTGTTCGCAGTGATTTCGGTTTTGGCATCGGCGGGGCGGTCTTTTCCAAGTCCCGCGAAGGCGCTTGTTGAAGTGGCCTCGGGTTTTCCTCCCCCGGTCATGGAGGGGGTCTGCTGCGCACTGGCCGTGCAGGCTCCCAAAATGAGGAGGGCAATGAGTGGATGGATCTTTGTCATTTTTCTAGGTCGGCGGTCTGGATGATCATTCGGATTTTTCCGCGCATGGTGGCATGCCTTGTCTTCGTGTGAAATTCGACAGAATCCCCGGTAATCTCGAAGTCCTCCCTTCGGATAAGGGCCTGTCGGTCCCCGGTGAGGATTTTGGTGTCGAGATTTAAAATCGAGTGCGGAAGCTCGATATTTATCGTTTTTCCATCGTCATCGAAGGATTCGATCTTCATGTTTTCCATCTCCAAATGACTCTCGTCCAGCTTCGTGGCCAGTTCGGCCTCGATGGTCATGAGGAGTTTGCCCTCGTCGTTACGATGGGGGATTTTGATTCCCTTGACGGGAGTATTCAATGGAACCGGGACGTCGAACGCGTCTTTTTCGGCAGCCGGATTGTCCCCCTCCGCCGGTTTGGCGGGTTCTCCCTGCAGCGGCGATGCCGCGAGCAGGATCGGAAACAGAAAAAGGTTACACCAGCGCATCGCGAAGCTTCCTGAGTTGATTGAGGAGCCGGGGCAAATCTCGAAGGGGGATTTGGTTCGGTCCATCAGAAAGGGCTTTTGCGGGATTTTCATGTGTCTCGATAAAGAGGCCGTCACACCCGGCAGCTACCGCAGCACGCGCCAGGATAGGAGCCAGCTCGCCGTCACCGCCGGTCGTCTCGCCTGCCCCTCCCGGACGTTGAACCGAATGGGTGGCGTCAAAAACGACCTGACAATTTAAACTCTGCATCCAATAAATGGAACGCATGTCCGAGACAAGGTTATTATATCCGAATGTGGTTCCGCGTTCGGTGAAGAAGAACGACTTGCAACCAGCGACCTCGAGTTTTTTGGCGACGTTGGCCATGTCCCACGGTGCCAAAAACTGGCCTTTTTTGACATTGACGACGCGACCGGTCATTCCGGCGGCGACGATCAGATCGGTCTGACGGCAGAGGAAGGCCGGAATCTGGAGCACATCGATCCACTCTCCGGCAATTTCGGCCTCTTGAGGGGAATGCACATCGGTCGTTACCGGAAGGCCAAACTCCCCTCCGATTTCGCCGAGCAACTGGCAGCCTGCCTTCGCACCGATGCCCCGAAACGATTTTCCCGAGGAGCGGTTGGCCTTGTCGTAGGAGGCCTTGAAAACAAGCGAGGCACCCTGGTCCTCGCAGATGGCCTTCAGCTTTTTGGCCATTCTACGGGTAAAGGTCGCCGACTCGATCACGCAGGGGCCCAAAATAAAAAGCAAGTCACGACCTCCGAGTTTGTGGGGTCCTATTTTGACAATCGGTCTTTGCGGCATCGCCTCCCACATTACGCGCCGACTCCCGTTGCGCAAGCCTTCGCATCCGACACGACACGCACGCGACATGACATGGGGCCGACAGGGGTCAGGTGGTGCCGCCCAGCAATTCCTCCCAATCCCCGCTGTTCAGGTTGGGTGTCTCCGCGTCAAGGAGTCCGGAAATGAGGGCGCGTTTCTTTTCCTGCATGGTGATCACGCGATGCTCGACGGTGTCGCGGGCGATGAGTTTGATCGAGGTGACGACATTTGTCTGCCCGATCCGGTGAGCCCGGTCGGTGGCCTGGGCCTCGACAGCGGGGTTCCACCAGGGATCGAAATGGATGACCGTATCGGCCGCCGTGAGATTGAGTCCGGTGCCACCGGCCTTGAGGCTGATCAGAAAAACCGGGATGTCGGGATCTGACTGAAATTTTTCAACGACCGCCGCGCGGTCCCCGGTCGTCCCATCGAGTCGGCAGAAAGCAAATCCGGCACCATCCAGCGCAGGGACGATGAGGTCGAGCATGGCGGTGAATTGGCTGAAGACAAGCACGCGGTGCCCGCCATCCACCGCCTCCCCCACCAGTTCGAGAAGAGCCTCCAATTTTGCGGAGGGCTCCGGGGATTCCCCACCGAGCAAGCGAAGATCGCAACAGGCCTGGCGCAGACGCAGCAGGGCTGTCAGCACACGCATTCGGGCGGCACCACCGGATTTGTTCATGGCGTCCACCTCGGCGCGCGCCGCAATTTGGAGGCGGGTATACACGGCCTTTTGTGCGGACGTGAGTTCGACTTCGACGATCTGCTCGATTTTTTCCGGCAGCTCGGGGAGCAGGTCAGATTTTTTGCGGCGGAGCATCCAGGGGCGCACCCGCCGGTTGAGGCGCTCCCAGAGCGCACCACGCTCCCCTTCGAGAAGGGGCTTCTCATAGCGTTCCTGAAAGTCCTTCCGGGTCCCGAGATAGCCGGGCAGCAAAAAGTCGAAGAGCGACCAAAGATCGCGCAGGGAATTTTCCAGCGGGGTTCCCGTCAGGATAAACCGGGCATCCGCCTGGAGCGCACCGGCCGCCCTGGCATTTTGACTGTCCGGATTTTTGATGTGTTGCGCCTCGTCGAGGACGACGGAAGCAAAGCGGTGGTCCTTGTAGCAGTCAACATCCCGCCGGAGCAGCGCGTAGCTCGTAATGACGAGATCCGAAACAGCAATCTCGCGGAAGAGGCTCTTGCGATCCGCCCCCTCGATGGCGAGAGTTTTTAGTCCGGGAACAAACTTCGCCGCCTCCCGACGCCAATTCCAGACCAGCGAGGAGGGACAGACGATCAGGTGCCGGCCCGGCAGCGATTCCATCATGGCCAGTGCCTGAATGGTCTTGCCGAGCCCCATCTCGTCGGCCAGCAAGCCGCCGGATTTGTTTTGCGCCAAATAAAGAAGCCATCCGCCGCCGTCGATTTGATACGGCCGAAGCCGGTCCCGCAAAGCGCCCGACTTCAGCCGGGCGGCGGGAGGGACGTTTTCCTTCCCGCCCGTCCACGCCGCCATGCAGGCTTCGAGAAACGCGCGCTGGCGGCCGGGGATACGGTAGATCCCGCGTTCCTGTCGGGGATCAATGTCGCGCAGCACCTCTTCAAAATCGGCGAGCAGACCCGCATCCGGCAGGGCCAGGCGCCCCTCCTTGAGACGAAGTTGCGGGGATCCGCTTTGCAGAAGCCGCTGGACGTCCTGATGCGAAAGCACGGCTTCATTGCCCGCGACAAAATGGACATGAAAATCCAGCCAGCCATCCGCCTTTTCCCTCAGGGCAAAACGCGGTTCCAGACGAACGATATCGCGGGTGACATGCTGAAACCGCTCCCCCTCGGTCACGGTCCAGGTTTTACGAAGCCGGGGAAGTTCCGACGCAAAAAATCGCGCAACCGCCCCCTCCCCCTTCAATGCGGCCTTTCCCCGGAAGTCTTCAAATCCGCTGGAAATCAGCTCGCGGAGAGCGGTCGCCTCGGCTCCGTGGTTGGCAACGTCCGGACGGGAATACTCGAACGTGATCTCGGCGTCGAGATGGCGCAGAGATCCCTCCAGCGCGAGGCGGATCCGGGGCATTTCGGTGGTGACAGCTTTCTGCGACACGGAAACGGGAGCGGGTGCAGGCATCCTTTTCGAAATCGAGGGATGGAGGACCTCCAGGCCCACGGCGACCGCATGGGCGCAGATGATCCCCCTCCCCCTGGAATCTCGACAGGGACAAAGATTCTCCACATCAATCGCATTGCGAATCTTCAATCCGGAAAGAAAAGTTTTCCCCTGGGAAACCACCTTCCCCTTCAACAAGGAGCCCGCATAAGTCGCCTCGGAAATCCGACCGGTCGCCTGCATCGCCCGGGCTTCCCGGAAGACCGGCCAGCCGCACATCGAAACAAGAAATTTTTCCGTTAATTCCATTACTGGATTCCCTTTCTACCCGGAAAACAGTTTTTCGACAGCGGATATTCGGAGTTGAGCAAGGGGGGGCTTGTCTTGCATTGTGCAAAAGATATGCGCGTTCTTGTTGCCGTCCTGCTTGCCTTGGCGATCATTGTGGCACAGCTTGTCTATGGGGGCTTGATGCGCACGGCCTTCAGCCTTCCCGCCTATGCCCTCATTGCACTGGCGGGAATCCTGGGGCTCTCGGCTGTCTTTTGGAAACGCTCAGTCCCTCCGCAACCCGGTGCCGTATGCGCGACCCTCGTGACGGCCGGATATTTTCTGTGGAGGGCACTGAACTCTCCCGGACAGGATCTGGCACTCTTTTATACTTTTCTCATAACGGCCTGCGGGGTGGTTTACTGCCTGTGCGCCTGTGTCGTGACTTCGCCCGTCTCGCGCTATGTTTTTGTCGCGCTGCTCGCCCTGGCGGCCCTCGGACAGGTCGTCGTTGCCGCCATTCAATTCTCCGAACCCGGCTATTACTGGCCACTGCCCTGGTTCAGCGAACAGATGCGAGCCTGGTATGCCAGGACGGACGGCACCGGCCTCAACCGTGGGCACGGAATTTTTCTCAACGGAAACCATCTGGCTTGGTTCCTGAACGGAACCGCCTTTCTGACCCTGGGCACCGCCTGCATCGGCAGGGCGGCGGTCTGGGTCAAAATCGTTCTGGCCTATGTGGCGGCCGTGTGTCTGGCCGGAACGCTCCTCACTCTCAGCCGGGGCGGACTGGTCGGGCTGGGAGCTGGAATGGCCGTCTTCCTGATCCTCAGCCTCACGGCCCTGGGAATCGGAGCCCGCGACAGACGGCTGGCAATCCTTCTGGTGACTCTGGCCATCCTGACAGCGGTGCTGGGAGGGGGATATTATTTGTTCTCCCAGAGCCTGACCGTCCAGGCGCGGGCCAGCAGAATCCTGGAGGACACCTACCGCGTCAGCTTGTGGCCGGCGGCAGTCCGCCAGGCCCAGTTGGAACCCCTTCTGGGAACCGGCGCCGGATCCTTCACCCAGCTCTCCAGGAGGCTGCGGGATGACTCTTCCGAAGGTGACGACACCTTTGCCCATAATGACTGGGCACAAACAATGGCCGACTTCGGCTACCTGGGACTCGTCCTCATCACGGCGACCTTTTTCCTTAACGGAAAAACCGGTTTCCTGGGTTATGTGGACGCTCTCCAACAACGGATGGCCGTTGCCAGCAGACCCCAGAGCAACTCGGCCGCCTTCGGCATTGGAGCCCTGAGTGCCATGACGGCTTTCGCCGCCCATTCCTTTTTTGATTTTAACATGCAAATCCCGGCCAATGCGCTTCTGGCCTCGGCCTGCGCCGGTTTCCTGGCAAATTCCGGAGTCGCGCCGTGGGGAGCTTCTGGCAAAAGGCGGGCCGTCCGCTGGTTGACCGGGGTGGCTTCCTGTGCCGGAGGGATTTTTCTTTTGGTGCTCCTTTTCCGGCATGCGGAGGTGGAAGCGAACTCCCTGCGCGCGGAAAATGCGTTGATCCAGGGTGACTACCCCCTTGCAGAAAAACTCGCGACCGATGCCTTGGCCGCCGCTCCCCGGCATGCCCGCCTTCGACGCATCCTGGGGGAAACGCTCCTCCAGGACGCCGCGACATCCAAAAATCCGAGGGAGCAATTCGTGCTCTCCACCTACCACCTCCGCCGGGCAACCGAATTCGAGCCGGAAGAAAGATGGAACCAGCTGATGCTCGCCATTTCCCTGAGCAGCCTGCGAAAACCCCAGGCGGCGGAAATCGCCCATATCGAGGCCATCCGTCTTGACCCCGGCAATCCTGCCGTCCACGAATACTACGCCCTGTTCCTTGAGGGCATCGGGAAAAATGCGGATGCCATCCGGACCTACGAAACCAGTCTCATCCTGCCCGGCGCAAAATTTTCCGGCGAACGGCTCAAGGCCCTCCGCCAACGGGAAAAATCCTCGCAAAAAACCCGCTAACCCCGCCACTTTTTTATGTGGTTTTGTGTTGTCAACCTCTGCATGAAAGATACAAGGACAGACAACCGAATCATGAAGATCCCGACCTTTCTCCAGACGCTCTCCGCAGCCATCCTGCTTCCAATCGCAACATCCGGCCTCTCGCTCGCCCAGCAAAATCGCACTCGGCCCAGCTTTTTCCTGCCCCCCGGTCCTTCCGATTTTGCCACGGACATCGGGGAAGGACCGGGCGAAGCAGGCGAAGGCATGAACCCGATCGGAATTTTTGCAGCGAGTCCGTTCAAATACGTCTTCTCCGTCCGGGAAGGCTACGATGACAACCTCTTCACGACCCGCACCAACCAAAGCAAGAGTTTTTATACCAACTGGGCGGCCGGTGTGGATTACGAGTTTGGCAGCCCGAGGCTCCAGTTGAATGCCAATCTCGGCGGCGGGGTCACCTACTACTACACCCGCCCGGGCGACAAGATCGATTTCAACGGCCAGTTCGCCGTTTCGGCGGTCTATCTCGCCACCCCCCGACTCACCCTGTCCCTTAACGCGACCGTCGCTTACCTGGCGCAACCGGATACCAGCCTGATCGGAACCTCCAACCGGGTGAATGGAGATTATATCTATACCAATTCCTCAATCGATGCCGCCTACCAGTGGACGGAAAAATTCTCGACGGTCACCGGCTATAGCGCCTACGCCAACTACTACCTGCAACAGGAGCTGAACGACACGCAGTCCTATTGGTCCTCGACCGTGAAGCAGTCCTTCCGCTGGCTCCTCCTTCCCAAAACAACCATCATCGCCGAGTATCGCGCCAATCCCATCGTCTATACCGGCGGGGCCGGCATGAACAGCTTTGGAAATTTCGCCCTTCTTGGGTTCGACCAGATGTTCAATCCCCGCTTCAAGTGGACCGCCCGCCTCGGCGTCGAGCAACGTTTCAACCAGAATCCGGTGGACGGCAATTCGACCTATTTCGGCCCCTACGGGGAAAGCAACCTCAGCTACCAGTTTGCCCCGGCCTCGACGCTGGCCTGGACCGCCCGCTACGGAACGGAACCCTCCGGTCTCAGCAATGTGACCCAACGCCAGACCTTCCGCACCGGCATTGCGGTCAATCACGCATTCACTTCGAGAATCTCCGGGAATGTCGGCTTCAACTTTGAGGTGGACTACTACGATCAATCCGGCGTCGTCGATCCGTTCTACGAAACCACCTTCGACCTCGGCGTGGGCTTGAACTATAGAATCAACCGCACGGTTTCTGTCAGCCTCGGCTACCAATACGTCCAAGTCATGGCCCCGGAGAATATTGCCTTCGAATATACCCGGAATATCGCCTTTGCGGGAATCAACCTCAATTTTTGATTTGATCCCGTTGCAACCGGGTTGCAGCTTGTCGTCAGCAACCCCTTGCATGACGTTCCGTATGTGCTAGCTTGGACCCCGGGCTACGCCGCCAAAACCTCCCAGACCATGCACCCTGCAATTTCATGAGCAATACCGACAGCGGCGAACTAAAACTCCACTTCCTCGATTACTGGCGGGTCATCCGTGTCCGGCTTCCACTGATCCTTCTCGTCTTCCTTTTGGTGGTGCTCACCGCTGCCGTCGTGACCCACTTCATGCCGAAGGAGTATGCCTCGACGGTGACCATGCAGGTGAAGCAGAACGACACGCTCATGACGATCTTTCCCGGCCAGAATACCATGGGATTTGACCCGCGATTCCTGACCACCCAGTTCGAAATCATCCAGAGAAAGGAAATGCTCTATCCCGTGATTGATGCCCTGGGACTGGAGCAACGCTGGAGGGGTGCCTATGGTTTTACCAGCAAGGAACAGGTTTATTTCCGCCTGCGCAACATGATTGACGTCCGGGAAATCCGGAATACCGAGCTCATCCAGATCGTCGTCATGAGCACCAACCGTGAGGAAGCGGCGGAAATTGCCAACCGGATTGCCGAAGAATACGAGAAAAAACGGATCCAGGACCAACAGGAGCTGATTTCGAGATCCCTCGCCCAATTGCAGGACGAGGTGGAAAAACAACGCAAAAAGGTGGAGGAACTCCGCAGCGAAGCCACCAGAATCCGAATAGAAAACAAAATTTCGGACTTCAACCCGGACACCCTCATGGATCCCAGGGATACCGCCAATGATGTTTACCAATCCGTCGAGCAACAGGTCAGCTCGGAGCGTCTCCGGGTTTCCGCTCTCCGCGCAAAGCATGATCAAATCAACAAGCTGACGGATGATCAGGTGATGCGCAGCATCACGACCCTCGAAATCACGGATCCCACGATCTCGCAAATTTTGCCCCTGTTCCAGGAAGCCACGTCGGAAGAGGCAAGGCTCCTGCAAAGCGGTCTCGGAATCAACCACCCCACCGTAAAGGCACTTCGCGCCAAAATGGACGTCATGTCCGAGCAGCTCAAACAACAAATCAAGTCGCTGCGCTCCAGTTTGGAGGCAAATCTTGATATCGCGAACGCCTCGCTCAAGGAACTGGAAGCCCGCCTCGAGGAGGCCAAGGCCAATCAGCAAAACGCAAAGACGCGTTCCGCCAGCTATTACGACGCCAAGAACAACTACCTTCAGGCAAAAAATGTGCTCGAAGCCGCCATCATGCGCCTTTCGACTGAGACCATGAACCGCAAGATGCCGCAAAACCCGGCGACGATCTGGGAGCGCGCGGAACCGGCGAGTTTCCCCTCCCGTCCGAGGGTGATGCTGAACATTCTCCTCGGCGTGGGGGTCGGTCTCGTCTTTGGCGTTGGTCTGGCTTTCTTTATCGAATACCTCGATACCAGCGTGAAGACCATGGAGGATGTGGAAACCTTCCTCCAGGTTCCTGTTTTGGCAGTGATTCCGAAGGATATCAGCCTGCTCATTGATGATACGGATGACAACCCGGACGCGGAAGCCTACCGGATCATGCGTACGAATATTGAGTTCAACAGGAAGACTCCGGACGCCAACACCATCACGATCGTCAGCGGCGGTGCCGGCGAGGGCAAATCCACAACACTCATCAACCTCGCCTACACATTTGCCAAGGGTGGCTACACGACGCTCGTGGTGGACGCGGATTTGCGGCGTCCGTCACAACACCGGCTTTTTGAAATTGAAAATGCGGCCGGTCTGAGCGACTACCTGACAACCGAGCTTGATCTGGAAGAGGTCGTTCACCTGACAAAAATTGACAACCTTTACCTCATGACAAGCGGTCGCCTGCCGAGCGACGCCGTGGGCATTCTGAACTCCCAGCGGATGGTGGAACTGATCGAGGAGGTCAAAGGACGCTTTGACATCATCTTTTTTGACTCCCCGCCGATTCTTGGTGTCAGCGACGCATCAGTTCTCTCAAGCGCGATGGATCTCACGATCATCGTGGTCCAACACCGAAGATTCCCCCGCGCCATGCTTCAACGGGTCAAGCAGGCCGTCGGCAACGTGGGTGGAACGATTCTCGGTGTGGTGCTCAACAACGTGGATATCCGCCACGATCAGCACTACGAATACTACACCAGTTATTACAATTACTACCACAAAACCGGGAAAAACGACCGTCGCAAAGGAAGCAAAAAGAGAAAAACTCAAACAACAGTCGCGGCCTCACAGACGAAAAATGACACTGACGATGAAGTCTATTAAACCTTTCGTTCTGGGTTCTCTCTGCGCGGTGGCTCTCGCGGTTCCGGCGTTCGCCCAGGATGCCGTCCTGCGCCCGGGGGATCAGATTGAAATTCGTATTGGCGGGGTGCCCTCCGAAGACGTCGGCCAGGTCACCGGGATTTATACAGTGGATGGAGAGGGACACATCAACATGCCCCACATCGGGAAGGTTCAGGCCGCCGGCGCAACGCAGGCCCAGCTCCAGGCCACCATCGAGTCAACCTACAAAAGCCAGCAGATTTTCACCAATCCCTCCATCACTCTGGCGGTGCCGACGGCTGCGCGCTTTGTGGATGTGGGGGGTGATGTGCGATCCCAGCAACGTGTCCCCTTCACGGCCGATCTCACCGTGCTCGGAGCGATCACGGCCGCAGGGGGATTCACCGAGTATGCGGATCAATCCAAGGTACGACTCCTGCGCGACGGCACGGTGACAGTCATCAACATCAAGGATGTCCGGAAGGATCCTTCAAAAGATCTGAAGCTCAAACCCGGAGACAAAATCCAGGTTCCGCAGAGTTGGTGGTAATCCGCCGTCTTCAGCAGGCGGGGCACAGGGGAACTGACCAGAGAGGCTGGGCGCCAGGAACGGATCTCCCCTCCGATTCGCTGGGTTGCGTTCCGTCCACATGGCATGCGCCAACGAGCGCGCCCCCTTTATCCACCCGGACAGCCCGCGCATGGACTTCGGCTTCCAGACGTCCGCCTCTCCGGACATGAACAATTCCCCGACAACGCACGATGCCAGTGAGATGTCCCCTCACCTCCAGATGCCCCGTCTCAACGGGAAGCGTGAATTTTGCCCGGGCATTTTTTTCGATGATAACCGTTGGGGCGGCGATTTGACAGACGCAGGACAGATTGGTGGAAAGATGAACCGCTCCCTCGGATTTTAGCACTCCGGTGATCCGCCCTTCAATATGAGCGGCTCCGCAAACAATCCACGAGCTGCTCAGGCTGCCGGAGCGGGCAATGAGAAGTTTCCCCCGCGTGTCGATCTGTCGTGAGGTTGGGGACGGGATGACGACATCACAGAGATCAATGGCGGCGTTGCAGGACGGACAAAGTGTGTTGCGGGCATGCGAGGACACCTGATGGCTCGCTCCGCAGCGGTGACAGTTTATGCGGTGTCCTCCGTCCGGCTTCCTCGGTTTGACGGAGAGAACGAGCGGATTGCAGGAACCCGACGGGTGAACCTCATAATAATCCCCGCAGGATTGGCAATATGTCGAAATCAACTGCGGGGGCTCGAATTGGGAAAACCCGCACCCCGGACATTGAAATCGCGCCTTCTGCGGAAGACGGGTCATGAGAAAAATCAGGCGGAGACTTCAGCCGTCTTGCTCCGGGAGGATTCTGTCGTCGGTGTCACCGCACGGGAACTGGTGGCTGGTGCCTTGGCGGAGGTCACCTCGGACTTGCCAACGAAGGTCGCGCCTTCCTCGATCACAATCCGCATGGCCTTGAGATCCCCGTTCAGCTGGGAACTCGCCTTGAGTTCGCAGCGCTCGGTCACAGAGATATTTCCATGAACCGTGCCATGAACGGTGACGGCCTTGGTCTTCACCTCGCCTTTGACCTGGGCGTTCTTGCCAAGTGTCAAAACTCCCTCGGAGATGATTTCCCCATCCAGCTTGCCGTCAAAAATCAATTCATTGTCAAATTTCAGCGTCCCGATGATTTCCACGTCGTTGGCCAGGATGTTCTTCGCGGATGAGGGCTCTGCTACAAATGAAGTCAGGTTGTTCAAATTCATACTCGTGATTTGGCATCATAGCACCCGGATAACCAAGGTCAATCCCGATGCCCGTCCCCCCCGCTATTTTGTTTTTTGAACAACCACCCCAGTTCCGGGATGTGCGCCTCGCCCCTTCCTTTGCAATGGCAGGGCGACAGGACTCATGGTCTGATCAGGGAAAAATCAGGGAAAGATTCTCGCCATTCCATCCCACCTGCCGTTAGTGTCACCGGCTTATGAAAGACATCTTTATCGGCACCGACAGCGGTGCCACCACCTGCAAGACCGGCGCCGTTTATTCCGACGGCACCCCCGTTTCCCTCGATCTCGCCCAAAGCTCGACAAACAGCGAACTCGGAACCTCGGTCGTCATCGAAGGTTGGGTTGCGGGCGTTGAAAAATTTCTCGCGGAAAATCAAATGGTCTGGGATCAGGTGCGCGGGGTGGGCCTCGCTCTCCCGGGGCCTTATCGATCCTATGGAGTTCTGGATCACACGCCCAACCTGCCACCTTCCTTTGCAGGCTGGAAATTCCATGACGAGTATTCCGAGGCACTCGCCAAAAAGGCCGGACGGCCCATCCCTCTTGTCGCGGGGAACGACGCCAACTATGGCGGGGTTGCCGAGGCGGCACTGGCCCGCGGGGACAAAAAAGCCGGGGTCATCATGCTGGCGCCGGGCTCCGGACTGGGAGCCGCTTATGTCGATCAAAACGGCCTTCCGCTCGATGGAGACGCCTTCTGCGGGATGGAGGCCGGACACATGCCGGCTCCGCTTCAACTGCTCGGGCTTCCGGCTTTTACCTGTGGATGCGGGCGCACATGGGGGTGCTTCGAAGCCTATACGGCGATCTCCGGTCTGCCTCAATTTCTCGACCACCTGTTGCCGAAATACCCCCATCACGACCTTGCCACATCGGATCTTCCCCCAAAGCAAAAAGCCCTCTCGCTCCGGGGACTTGCCCAAAAGGGCGATCCTCTCGCACTCGAAATATTTGACATCCAGGCCAAGGCCCTCGGAATCCATGTTGCGAACCTCTCCATTGCGCTGGATGCCACGTATGTCGTCATTGGCGGCGGTCTGATTGATCAACATTCCACCACCGAGGAATTCCGCGCCCGCTACCTTGGCGGAATCCGGGCGGCGGCCGAGCCGTGGCTCTACCCGCTCCAGCGCCAAACCATCCAAATCGTTCCCGCAAGTCTGGGGGAACTTTCCCAGGCCATCGGCGCGGCTCTCGTGGCTCTCAACACCTCGCGGAAGTAGGAACGCCGATCCGAAACTTTGGCAGCCTGCCATGTTTGTCGCGGACCAGACGGAGCTGGTCCCTCCAGGGCAAAGCACCTCTTCTGGTGGGATGACCTCCGTGTCGTCCGCCTCGGGCCGCGCCTGCCTCACCAACCGCCAACGGACCAGACGGAGCTGGTCCCTCCAAGGGCGAAGCCCCACTTCTGGAGGGATGACCTCCGTGTCGTCCGCCTCGGTTTGCGACCAACCGCCACGGACCAGACCTGCCCCCAGGATACGCAGGGCCAATTCTGAGAACCAACCATCCATCTGAATGACAGAGAATTAGGGCAACGAGCTGGACAA